>NZ_JBEYXK010000156.1:0-11271 GCF_040645035.1 Streptomyces sp. NPDC046876
CGGCGCCCCCGAAAAGGCGCCGCACCCGACCGAACACCTCCCGCCAAGGCCTCGGCCAAGCCCGGACCCGCCCGTCGACGCCACGGGCCGGCAAACCCAGCCCCGCCGGCGCTTGAGGCGCGGTGCCGCGGGGGCAGCGCCCCCGAAACGGCGCCGCACCGGCCCGCCGGAGACCCGGCCCGCTCAGGCCGCCCGCTTCACAGGTCGGCGTTGAGGCGGGCCGCCTGCCGGGTGAGGTGCGTCCGCTCGGCCAGGCTCGGGGCCCGGTGGGCGGCCTCCGCGTAGAGCCGGGCGGCGCCGGCCCGGTCACCGTCCCGTTCGTGCAGCCAGGCGGCGACGGCGGTGTACCGGGGCAGGTCCGGGTCGAGCCCGGCCAGCGCGGCGAGGCCGGCGCGCGGCCCGTCGGCCTCGCCGACGGCCACCGCCCGGTTGAGGCGGGCGACGGGGCTGCCGGTGAGGCCGACGAGTTCGTCGTACCACTCCACGATCTGCGGCCAGTCGGTCTCCTCGGCGCTGCGGGCGTCGGCGTGCAGGGCGGCGATGGCGGCCTGGGCCTGGTACTCGCCGAGCCGGTCGCGGGCCAGGGCGCCCTGCAGGATCCGGATGCCCTCGGCGATGGCCGCCGTGTCCCAGCGGCTGCGGTCCTGCTCGGCGAGCGGGACCAGGCTGCCGTCGGGGGCGGTCCGCGCAGCGCGGCGGGCGTGGTGGAGGAGCATCAGCGCGAGCAGTCCGGCCGGCTCGGGGTGGTCGACGGAGGCGGCGAGCCGGCGGGTGAGGCGGATCGCCTCGGCGGCGAGGTCGACGTCCCCCGAGTAGCCCTCGTTGAAGACCAGGTAGAGCACGCGCAGCACGGTTCCGACGTCGCCGGGCCGGTCGAGCCGGACGCCGGAGACGGTCCGCTTGGCGCGGCTGATGCGCTGCGCCATGGTCGCCTCGGGCACGAGGTAGGCGCGGGCGATCTGGCGGGTGGTGAGGCCGCCGACGGCCCGCAGCGTGAGTGCGGCGGCCGAGGACGGGGAGAGGGCGGGGTGCGCGCACAGGAAGTAGAGGCTGAGGGTGTCGTCGGCGTCGGGCACGGGTCCCGGCTCCGGCTCGCGGTCGACGAGGTCCTCGCGGCGCCGGCGGGCCGCGTCGGCGCGGGTCGCGTCGAGGAAGCGGCGCCAGGCGGCGGTGACGAGCCATCCCCGCGGGTCGCGGGGCGGGTCGGCCGGCCAGACGCGGACGGCGTCGAGGAGGGCGTCCTGCACGGCGTCCTCGGCCGCCGCGAAGTCGGCTCCGCGGCGGACGAGGACGCCGAGGACGCCCGGGGTGAGCTCCCGGAGCAGGGCCTCGTCGACCGCGGCCGCCGGGGCCCCGCCCGGGACGACCGCGTCCGGGGCGGGGCGAGAACCGGGCGCGGGGCCGGCGGCGGGGCCGGGGGCGGTCATGGGGGACCGGTCACTCACTGATCGTGGGCGGCTCGGCCATGAAGGGACGCAGTTCCAGCCACTCGTGGATGGGCCGGCCGCCGGCGCCGGGGGCCGCGGACAACTCGGCCGCCAGCTCCAGGGCCCGGTCGTACGTGTCCACGTCGATCACCATCCAGCCGGCGATCAGGTCCTTGGTCTCGGCGAACGGGCCGTCGGTGACGGGCGGGCGCCCCTCGCCGTCGTACCGGACGAACGTGCCCTCCGGCGCCAGCGCCTGCGCGTCGACGAACTCGCCGGTCTGCTCCAGCTTCGCGGCGAAGTCGCGCATGTACTGGATGTGGGCCGAGACCTCCTCGGGGGTCCAGCGGTCCATGGGGACGTCGTTGCTCGGGGCCGGTGCGCCGCGGTAGTGCTTCAGCAGCAGGTACTTGGCCATGACGGTTCTCCTCGATCCGGTCCGACGCGTCCATTCTGGCCGCGCTCACCCCTGGGACGGAGCCGACGCCGCATCCTCGACATCCCCGCCGAAGATTTTTTCCCGGGCCGCCAAACCCAGCCCCGCCGGCGCTTGAGGCGCGAGGGCACCGCCCCGAAACGGCGCCGCACAGCCAACGCCCCGGCCCATCCAGCCCCGCCGGCGTTTGAGGCGCGGGGGCGCGGGGGCGGAGCCCCCGGAGCGGCGCCGCAGCGAGCCTTCAGGGGTCTAGGTCGGCGCGGGAGTGGGCCTCGAAGAGGCGCATCGCTTCGGAGGTGACCGGGCCGGGGCCGGGCCCGGCCACCGCGCGGCCGTCGACCAGGGTCACGGCCTGGACGTCGCGCAGCGTCGAGGTCAGGAAGATCTCCTCGGCCCGCTCCAGCGCCTCGAACGGCAGGTCCGTCTCCTTGGCCCCCGCCCACTCCACCACGAGGGCCCGCGTGATCCCGGCAAGGCACCCGGAGGAGACGGGCGGCGTGTGCAGCTCCCCGTCGAGCACGACGAACACGTTCGAGCCGGTCCCCTCGCACAGCTGCCCGACGGTGTTCGCGAACAGCGCCTCGGAGGCCCCGGCCCGATGGGCGGCGGCCAGCGCGACCACGTTCTCGGCGTACGAGGTGCTCTTCAGCCCGGCGATGGCGGACCGCTCGTTGCGCACCCACGGCACGGTGATGACGGCGGTGGTGTCGGGCCGCCGCACGCTCTCGCCCAGGGCCACGACGAGGGTGGGCGGGGCGTCCCCGCGGTCGGAGCCGAGCGGGGAGACGCCGCCGGTGTACGTGATCCGCAGGCGGCCCAGCGCCACCGGATTGGCCTCGACGACGGCCGCGCAGGCCGCCCGTACCTCGTCCGGGTCGGGGTCGGGCAGCCCGAGGCCCCGGGCCGAGCGGGTCAGGCGTTCCACATGGCGGGTGAGCGCGAAGACCGCACCGCGTTCCGCCTTCAGGGTTTCGAACACGCCGTCGCCCACGGTCAGCCCGTGGTCGAACACGGACACCTGCGCGCTGTCGGCGTCCCGCAGCGCACCGTCGAGCCAGATCCTCACCGTACGTTCCCTCCGCTCACCCAGGGGTACCGGTCACCTCATGTGCACCGGACGCTACCCTGAGCAGCCGGTGGGCCTTCAGTTCGGTCTCCGCCCACTCGCGCTCCGGATCCGAGCCCCAGGTGATGCCGGCGCCGGTGCCGAAGAGCAGCCGCGGGCCGCCGGGGGCCTGGCGGTCGATCCAGAAGGTCCGGATGCCGACGGCGAGCTCGGCGGTGCCGCGGTCGGCGTCGACCCAGCCGATGCCGCCGCAGTAGGGGCCGCGCGGCGCGGTCTCCAGGGCCTCGATGATCCGCAGGGCGGAGGACTTGGGCGCGCCGGTGACGGAGCCGGGCGGGAAGGTGGCGGCGAGCAGCTCGGGCCAGCCGGCGCCCTCGGCGAGTTCCCCGCTGACGGTGGAGACGAGGTGGACCAGGCCCGGGTGCTCCTCGACGGCGCACAGCTCGGGGACGGCGACGGATCCGGTGGAGCAGACGCGGCCGAGGTCGTTGCGTACGAGGTCCACGATCATCACGTTCTCGGCGTGGTCCTTGGGCAGGAGGTCGGCGGCGGTGCGGCCGGTGCCCTTGATGGGCCCGGACTCCACGTGCCGGCCGGCCCGGCGCAGGAACAGCTCGGGGGAGGCGGTGGCGATCTCGACGCCGTGCGCCGGGAGCCGGATCGTTCCTGCGTACGGGGCGGGGTTGCCGCGGGCGAGCAGGGCGGTGAGGGCGTCGACGTCGGCGCGGTCCGGCTCGGGCAGCGGCGCGGACATCACGCGGCAGAGGTTGGCCTGGTAGACCTCCCCGGCCGCTATGTGCTCGCGGATGCGGCGGACGCCCGCGGTGTACGCGGCGCGGTCCAGGGAGGAGGACCACCGGTCGGCGGCGGGTCCGCGCCAGGCGCCGGGCCGGGGCTCGGGGACGGGCGCGGGGCGGACGTCCCCGAAGCGCGCGCAGACCAGACGCCCCTCGAAGTCTGCGGCGACGGCCCAGAAGCCCGTGGAGTCCAGGGCGGAGGGGTCGCTGGTGACGTCGCGGAGGTCGGTCGCGAGGAGGCCGCCGAAGCGGGCCAGGGGAAGCAGGTCGTGCACGGCTGCGAGTCTATGACCGGTGGCGCAAACCCGCCGTAGAGGTGACCGGCGGGTGACCGCTGGTGATCGATGGGCAGCACGCTGCGGAAACGCGTTTTTGAGCTGGCCCGGGAATCCGCTAGAGTTCAACACGTCGCCAGGGAGCGAAGGGGAAGAACCCCGGAGCGAACACGGTGACAGTGCGGACGTAGCTCAGTTGGTAGAGCACCACCTTGCCAAGGTGGATGTCGCGAGTTCGAGTCTCGTCGTCCGCTCTGAGTGGGGGATCTTCCCGAGAAACCCCGCAACTCCGAGGTGGAGTGGCCGAGAGGCGAGGCAACGGCCTGCAAAGCCGTCTACACGGGTTCAAATCCCGTCTCCACCTCCAAGGACGATTAGCTCAGCGGGAGAGCGCTTCCCTGACACGGAAGAGGTCACTGGTTCAATCCCAGTATCGTCCACTGGATCTTCGGGTCCACCCGCGCGATTAGCTCAGCGGGAGAGCGCTTCCCTGACACGGAAGAGGTCACTGGTTCAATCCCAGTATCGCGCACGCAGTACCGGCACCACCCTGCATCACCTTGTTTGACCTGCGGCTTCGATGCCGCGGCCCGCGCGATTAGCTCAGCGGGAGAGCGCTTCCCTGACACGGAAGAGGTCACTGGTTCAATCCCAGTATCGCGCACCACCCGGAAGCCCCGGCCGTCTCGACGGCCGGGGCTTTCCGTATGCGTGCGCCCCGGGGAGCGGGCCTGACCGGAGGGGGGCGGACGGGCCGGAGGGGCCCCGCTCCCCCGGCGGGGCCCCTCGGCTCAGGTCGGGACCGGGCTCAGGCTCAGGCTCGGGCTCAGGAGGAGAAGAGCATCCGGCCGAAGCCGCCGCGGTGGTGGCCGTGGTGACCGTGGCCGTGGCCGCCGTGGTGCTGCGGGGCGCCCCAGGCGGGCGCGGCGTGCGGGGCCGGGTACGGGGCCGGCGGCGCGGCGGGCGGCGGCACCTGGCCGTACTGGCCGGCGGTGTACTGGGCCTCCAGACGGGTCAGGGCCTCCAGCTCGCCGTAGTCGAGGAAGATGCCGCGGCAGCCGCTGCACTGCTCGATCTGAACGCCGTTCCTGTTGTAGGTGTGCATCATCGAGTGGCACTTCGGACACTGCATGACCGGATCAACTCCTCGCCGTCTGCGTCGACACCGGATGCATGCCCGGTGGCGTGAGGCTCACCCTACGACGGAGACCCCCGGTCCAAGTCGGGCGGGAGCGTAGCGATTCGGGCACAGGACTGCACCATCAGCCGCTCCACGTCGTCGAGTCCGCGGTGGTTTTCTGCCGATTTCGCCAGGGCGAGGGCTGCGGTCTGTACGGTCAGGGCCCGGGCGGCAAGGTCCAGTTCCGGCCAGGGGTCGGAGCCGGGCGGTCCGGCGGCCGGCCCGCCCGCGGCCCGGTAGGCGCCGAGGAAGCGCCCCCAGGCATCCGCGCCGAGCAGCCCGGCGGCGTACCAGGCGGCGGGCCGGGCCAGGTCCCAGGAGGGCGTCCCGACGCCGAGGTCGTCCACGTCGATGAGCCGCCAGCCGCCTCCTGCGCCGTCGCCGTCGCCGCCCGCGCCTCCGGCGCCTGCGCCGGTCCCGGCACTCCCCCGGACCAACTGCCCCAGGTGCAGGTCCCCGTGGCACAGCGCCCCGCCGTCCGGCGCCGGGGCCTCGCCGCGCATCCAGGCGGGCAGGGTCCGGGCCGCGGCCCACACCGGCGCCGGATCCAGCCCCGGGTCGCCGGCGGTCCCCCGGCCCGGCTCGGTGCGGGAGCCGCGCCCCGGGTCCGGCTCCACGTCCGCCGCCCGCGCCAGCCGGGCCAGGGCCCGCCGCAGCTTCGCCGGCCCGCGCATGGGCGGGACCGGGCCGGGCAGCGCCCCGAGCGGTACGCGGTGCAGGGCCGCCAGCAGCCGCCCGGCCGCCTCCCAGGGCGCGTCCTCGGGGCGCTCGGGGTCCACGGGGGCTCCGTACGGCCACAGGGTCACCGGGCGACCCCGCAGGCTCCCGGCCTGGGTGCGCAGCGGCGGCAGCAGCACCCCGGCCAGGGTTCCGTCCGCGGCGATCCGCATCCGTACCGCCAGGGCCTCCTCGTCGCTGTCCACGGCATGCGCCTTCGCCACGACCGGGCCGCACCGCACGACGGTGCCGTCCTCGCGGTCGGCGAGCAGCTCGTACGGGGCGTCCGGCCGGCCGGTGGCGTACGCGGCAAGTGCGGCGGACAGCGGCGCGGCCGGGGCGGGGACGGCGGCCCTCTCGGGGCGGCGGGCGGTGTGCTCCTGGTTCATCGCGGCTCCACGGCTCCCGTCACTCGCCCTCTCGGGAGCAGGTTACGCAGCCGCGGGCGGGCATGGAGAGCCGGCGTGGAGAACGGCCATGGAGAAAGTGCGGGCACGGAAAAGTGCGGGCACGGAAAAGTGCGGGCACGGAAAAAGTGCTGCCCGTCCGACTCCCCAGTCGTACGGGCAGCACCCTTCACCTGCCGTCCGCCGTTCCCCCGTCCCCACGGGGTCCGACGGGCCGATGTCGCGGCCCGGGCCGCTCTCCCGGGCGTGGGGCGCCGCTCAGCGCCCCAGCATCGCACCCACGGACGACGCCTGTGCCGCCACCTGGTCGAATCCTCCGAAGAGGAAGAGCAGGAGGGCGGCCAGAGGGAGCACCATGGCCGCGGCCACCAGCGGGTGGCGCGTACCGGACTCGTGGGCGTGGAACGCGAAGGCCTTGCGTCCGTGCCGTGCCGTGTCCGCCATGGTCCTCTCCCTGTCGTCTGGCTGCGGCGGGCGGTGTGACCTCGGGGGACGAGTGCCGGTGCCCGCCGCATGTCCCCAACACTAGGCGCGCGTACGGGGCCCGGGATCCTGCCCTCGTACCCTTTGGCAGGCCTCCGCGAGGATGAGGGGCGCACCCCCGCGTACTCCCCTGGGTGGAGACCCCTCCCCCGTTGTGGGGGTCTGCCCGGGGGTCTTCCCTGAAGGGATGACCGGAGGGTAGTGAGTTCGCTCACTTCCGTCACTCCCCGCGCATGCGTGTCGGCGGACGGGGTACGGGGGCGGCGACCCGGCTCGTGCGCCCCGCGTACGCGCCCGCCGTCCGCCCCGCACTCGGGCTGCGGCCCGGCTCCGGCGCTCCAATCCCCTTGCCCCGTGGGCCGTTTGGCCGTACGACGGGACGGGCCGGCGGCGTCGGCCCCACCAGCTGAGGAACCCTCAAGTGGGTTGTGGCGCACTGACGATCGATTGCCGCGGAGAGGGCGCGGCCTCTGAGCGCTCGTGGCGGATGGTCCGTAAGCTGTGCCACGTCAACAGGACGACCGGTCAGCGGGGTGGACATGGCGATGATGCGGCTCCGACGCGAGGACCCGCGTGTCGTCGGCTCGTTCAGGCTGCACCGGCGGCTCGGCGCCGGCGGCATGGGCGTGGTCTATCTCGGCTCCGACCGCCGCGGGCAGCGCGTGGCGCTCAAGGTGATCCGGCCGGACCTGGCCGAGGACCAGGAGTTCCGCTCCCGCTTCGCGCGCGAGGTGTCCGCCGCCCGGCGGATCCGCGGCGGGTGCACGGCGCGCCTGGTGGCCGCCGACCTGGAGGCCGAGCGGCCCTGGTTCGCCACCCAGTACGTGCCCGGCCCGTCGCTGCACGACAAGGTCGCCGAGGAGGGCCCCCTCACCGCCGCGCAGATCGCCGCGATCGGGGCGGCGCTGTCGGAGGGACTGGTCGCCGTCCACGAGGCCGGGGTCGTCCACCGCGACCTCAAGCCGTCGAACATCCTGCTGTCGCCCAAGGGGCCCCGGATCATCGACTTCGGCATCGCCTGGGCCACCGGCGCCAGCACCCTCACCCATGTGGGTACGGCCGTCGGCTCCCCCGGCTTCCTCGCCCCGGAGCAGGTCCGCGGGGCCATCGTCACCCCGGCCACCGACGTGTTCGCCCTCGGTGCCACCCTCGCCTACGCGGCGACCGCCGACTCGCCCTTCGGGCACGGCAGTTCCGAGGTCATGCTCTACCGGGTGGTCCACGAGGAGCCGCACCTGGTCGGCGTACCGGACGCGCTCGCGCCGCTCGTACGGGCCTGCCTGGCCAAGGACCCCGAGGAGCGGCCCAGCACGCTGCAGCTGTCGATGCGGCTGAAGGAGATCGCGGCCCGCGAGGCGCAGGGGCTGTCCGACGGGCGCCCGCCGGCGCAGCGGGCCCGCGCCGAGCGGCCCACCGGGCGGCTGGCCCAGCCGTACCCCGAGCAGCGCACGGAGCGCCGTACGGGCGGCACGCCCGCGCCCCAGCCGGCGGGCCGGGGCGCCGCGCAGGGCCCGCACAGCGGCCCCCACTCGCGGCCGTCGTCGCCGCGCCACCCCGGCGGGCCGTCCTCGCGGCCGACCGCGGGGCGCTCGGGGGGCCCGGGGGGCCGCCCGGCTCCCCGTACGACGGGCACGGGGCGGCGGCCGTCGCGGCCGGACCCGCGGCTGATGCGGCAGCGGCTGATCGTGTTCGTGGTGGTCACGCTGATCGTGGCGCTGGGGATCGCGGCGGCCCAGAAGCTCTGACGGCTCACGGGACCTGGGCGCAGGCGGCTCTGGGGCTCTGGGGTCTGGGGCTCTGGTGGTGTCGGCCGGTGGGGGTGCGGTGACGGCTCCGGCCGCTTCCGTCCCGGCTACGCCGGGCGCGTCGCGTAGAACGCCACTGCCGACGCGGCGGCCACGTTCAGCGAGTCGATGCCCTCGGCCATCGGGATGCGCACCCATTCGTCGGCCGCCCGCAGGGCGTGCGTGGACAGGCCGTGCCCCTCGGAGCCCAGCATGATCGCGCAGCGCTCGAAGCGCTCCGGCGGGATCTGGTCCAGCGGCGTGGCCTTGGCGCTGGGCGTCATGGCCAGGATGCGGTAGCCCGCCTCCCGGACCTTCTCCAGGTCGGCCGGCCAGTTCTCCAGGCGGGCGTACGGCACCGAGAAGACCGAGCCCATCGAGACCTTGATGGCGCGCCGGTAGAGGGGGTCGGCGCAGTCCGGGGACAGCAGTATCGCGCTGATCCCGAGCGCGGCGGCGCTGCGGAACGCGGCCCCGAGGTTGGCGTGGTCGACGAACCCCTCGAAGATCGCGATGCGGTGCCCGGCGCCCTCACCGGCGCCCTCCCCCTCCAGGAGCTCGGCAGCCGTCGGCAGCGGCTTGCGCTGCATCGAGGCGAGGGCGCCGCGGTGCACGTGGTAGCCGGTGACCTGCTCGGCGAGCTCCGGGCTGACGGCGTACACCGGGGCCGGGAGCTCGTCGATGACGTCGCGCATGACGTCGACCCACTTGGCGGACAGCAGCATCGAGCGCATCTCGAACCCGGCGTCCTTGGCCCGCCGGATGACCTTCTCGCCCTCGGCGATGAACAGGCCCTCCTCGGGTTCGCGGCGGCGCCGCAGCTCCACGTCGGTCAGGCCGGTGTAGTCGCGCAGGCGCGGGTCGTCGGGGTCTTCGATGGTGATGAGATCAGCCACAGGGTGATACTGCCTTGTCCTGGGTGTGGTGCCAACGTCCCTGGCGGGCGTAGGTCGTTCAGTGGGAAGGGGTGCCGCCGGCGACCCGTACGACCTCGCCGATCACGATGACCGCGGGCGGGCGGACGTCCTCGGCGCGGACCCGCTCGCCGACGGTGGCGAGGGTGGCGTCGACGCGGCGCTGGGTGGCGGTCGTGCCCTCCTGGACCACCGCGACCGGGGTGTCGGCGGGGCGGCCGTGGCGGACCAGCGCCTCCGCGATCAGGCCGATCTTGTCGACGCCCATGAGGATGACGAGGGTGCCGGTGAGCTTGGCGAGCGAGGCCCAGTCCACGAGCGAGCGCGGGTCGTCGGGGCCGACGTGGCCGCTGACCACGGTGAACTCGTGGGCCACGCCCCGGTGCGTGACCGGGATGCCGACGGCGGCCGGCACCGAGATGGAGCTGGAGATGCCCGGCACGACGGTGCAGGGGATCCCCTCGGCGGCCAGGGCCTGGAGCTCCTCCATACCGCGGCCGAAGACGTACGGGTCGCCGCCCTTGAGCCGGACCACGGCCTTGCCGGCCTTGGCGTGATCGATCAGGGCGTTGTTGATGGCCTCCTGGGCCATGTAGCGGCCGTACGGGATCTTCGCCGCGTCGATGACCTCGACGTGCGGCGGGAGTTCGTCGAGCAGGTCGCGGGGGCCGAGCCGGTCGGCGATGACCACGTCGGCCTCGGCGAGCAGGCGGCGGCCGCGGACGGTGATCAGGTCGGGGTCGCCGGGCCCGCCGCCGACGAGGGCCACGCCGGGGGTGTGCGGGCGGGCGGCGGTGAGCGAGCCGTCGCGCAGCCCCTCGACGACCGCGTCCCGCACGGCGGCGGAACGGCGCGGGTCGTTGCCGCTGAGCACGGCCACGGTGACGCCCTCCACGCGGCCGGTGGCCGGGGTCCAGGCGGTGGCGGCCTCGGCGTCGTCGGCGCGCACGCACCACACCCGCTTGGCCTCGGCCTCGGCGGAGGCACGGTCGTTGGCCTCCCGGTCCCGGGTGGCGATCAGCGCGTACCAGGCGCCGTCGAGGTCGCCGTCCTGGTAGCGGCGGCGCTCCCAGCGGATCTCGCCGGTCTCGGCCATGGCGTCCACGGAGGGCGTGGCGGACGGGGAGATCAGGAGGACGTCGGCCCCGGCCGCGACGAGGGCGGGCAGACGGCGCTGGGCCACCTGGCCGCCGCCGATGACGACGACGCGGCGGCCGGCGAGGCGGAGACCTACGGGGTAGGCGGGGTGTGCCGGGTGTGCCATGGCGGTGCGGCTCCTGGTGCGGCGTGGTGTGTACGGCGGGCCGCTGCTGCGCTGGAGCGGCAAGACGGACCGTGCGGGCGCCCGTCCGGCACCACGATACGACCCATCGCCGCTGGTGGTGCTTGCGGGGTGGGACGGTGAGGAAGGTTTTACGCGGGCTTGCGGGGCGGCACTTTCACCCCCTCGAGGCGTCGGGGGCGGGCCGGTGGCTGCCCACCCGCCGCCGCGGGGGTGGGGGCGGGCCCGAGTGCCGCGGTGGGCCGGGAGCGTACGGTGCCCGCGCACACCGCGACGGAACGGGCCGGCCGCCCGGGATCCAGGAGGACGGGATCCGCTCAACCCGAATCAGAGAAGGTATGGGGGCTTCCCGTCAGTCTCATCGTCCTTCCGGGGCGGGACGGGCTGTCAAGAGCGCTCCTTCGTCGCGTCGCTACGCGATGGCCTGCGGCCACTCTTGACAGCCCGTCCCGCCCCGGAAAAACGAAGACTGCCGGGAAACCCCCAAAAGAACGGCACGGTCC
>NZ_JBEYXK010000157.1:0-11233 GCF_040645035.1 Streptomyces sp. NPDC046876
GCGGAGAGGCTCCCGATTACTGGACGTCCTCGGGTGCCTCGACAACGCAGCGAGGTGCGGTGCCGGGCGGCGCGGGTCTGGGGGCACCTCCCAGCGGCAGCGGGGGGAGCAAGATCCGGAAGAGACGGCCTAGGGGCTGTTCGACCCCCGCCGGGCACGCCGACCGCCCCGCGCCGTGGTGCGTACGGCGCGGGGCTGGGCGGTGGCAGGGGGTGCGGGCGGGTCAGTCCTCGTAGCGGCCGAGGCGGTCCGCCGCGTAGTCGTCGAAGGCCTGCTCGATCTCCTCGGCGGTGTTCATCACGAACGGGCCGCTGCGGAAGACCGGCTCGCCGATCGGCTCGCCGCTCAGGAAGAGCAGGTCGGCGCCCACGGGCCCGCCCGCCACCGTGACCGTGTCGCCGTCGTCGGCGAGGACGGCCAGCTCGCCGTCGCTGACCTCGGCCGAGCCGACGCTGCCGCTGCCGGACAGGACGTACACGGCCGCGTTGCGCCCGGCCGGGGCCGGCAGGTCGGCGCTCTCGCCCGGCGCGATGGAGGCGTGGACGACTGTCACCGGGACCTGCGTCTCGAAGGGGCCGGTGGCGCCGTGCGCCGTGCCCGCGATGACCTTGAACCAGGAGCCGTCGGGCCTGCGGACCACGGGGATCTGCGCCGCGGTGGCGTTCTGCGTGCGCGGGCGCAGCCCCTTCAGCGCCGCCGGGAGGTTCACCCAGATCTGCAGGTTGTGCTGGAGGCCGCCGCGTGCGCGGAAGGCGTCGGTGGGCTGGGCGGAGTGGACCACGCCCGCGCCCGCCGTCAGCCACTGCACGGCCCCCGGCGGCACGACGCCGCGGTTGCCGGTGGAGTCGGCGTACTCGATGTCGCCCTCCAGTACGTACGCGATGGTCTCGAAGCCGCGGTGCGGGTGGTCCGGGGCGCCCTTGGGCTCGCCCGGGCCGAGGTCCACCGGGCCGACCTGGTCGACCATCAGGAACGGGTCCAGCTGCGGGATCTGCGGGGTCGGGAAGGGCCGGCGCACCGGGAAGCCCTCGCCCTCAAGGGTGTGGAGGGGCTGGAGGACGTCGACCACCGAGCGGGCCGTGGCGGCGGCGGGGGCGGCGGGGGCGGCGATGGCAGAGCCGAGCGTGGTCATGATGCTGCCTTCTCTCGTCGTGCGGAGCGGGTCGTGTTCCGTCGTGCAGTGAACTATACAGTTCAGTTCAGGTGGAGGGGAAGGGGTCTCCGGCGGATCCCCGGCCCCAACTCCCGCGCACAGCTGACAGATACCGCCTCGCGCGGTTGTAGGCGCATCCCCCGCCCGGCCAGACTCCTGGTCATCCACTGACGCCCACCTCGCAGCCTTTGCGGAAGGACCGTCCATGTCTCAGCTCAAGATCCTCGCCATCTCCGGCAGCCTCCGCGAGGGCTCGTACAACACCGCCCTCGTGCGCGCCGCGCAGAAGTTCGCCCCCGGTGACCTCGACATCGAGATCTACGAGGGCCTGCGCGACATCCCGCCGTACGACACCGACCACGACGTCGACCCCGCCCCGGTCGCGGTGGCCGACCTGCGCCGCCGCATCATCGAGGCCGACGGCCTCTTCATCGCCACCCCCGAGTACAACTACGGCGTCCCCGGCGTCCTGAAGAACGCCCTGGACTGGGCCAGCCGTCCGGCGCTCAACTCCTCGCTGACCGGCAAGCCGATCGCGATCGCCGGCGCCGCGCCGACCAACTTCGGCACCGTCCGTGCGCAGCTGTCCCTGCGCCAGTCCTTCCTGTGGACGGACTCCAAGGTCGTCGGCAAGCCCGAGCTGTGCATCTTCCGTGCCAACGAGCGCTTCGACGAGTCCGGCAACCTGACGGACGAGACCACCATCGAGATCCTGCACCAGCTGCTCGCCACGCTGGGCCAGAAGATCCGCGAGACCCGCGCGATCGCCAACGGCACCGTCTGACCCACCGGTTCCGCGCCCGCGCGGTCCGTCCGTTTTCGTCGGTCCGTCCCCGTCGGCCCGTCCCCCGTCCGCGGGGGTCGGGGCCGGCCCCGGGGGACCCCACCGGACCGCACCGCCCCACCGGCCGGAGTCGCCAGCTCCTTGTTGTTCCCCCTCTCCGAAGGGCCGCTCACACCCCCGTAGCGGCCCTTCGGCATGTCCGGGTCCCGGCCCTCCCCACCCCCGCCCGCCCGAGGTGACGAAGCCTGCCGCGGGCGCTGCCCGCACCCCGCGGGCCCTTGCGAGGATCGGGCCATGCGTGCAGCCTTCATCGAAGAACTGGGCCCCGCCGAGAACATCCGGTACGGCGACGTGGCCCCTCCGACCCCCGGCCCCACCGACGTCCTGGTCGACGTCGAGGCCGTGTCCGTGAACCCGGTCGACACCTTCGTCAGGTCCGGGCTCTTCCGCACCCCGGTCGAGTTCCCCTTCGTCGTCTCCCGCGACCTCGTCGGTACGGTCGTCTCCGCCGGCCCCGGCGCGGCCGGCTTCGCCGTGGGCGACCGCGTCTGGTGCAACAGCCTCGGCCACGGCGGCCGCCAGGGCGCCGCCGCCGAGCAGGCCGTGGTCCCGGTCGACCGGCTCTACCACCTGCCGCCCGGCGTGGACGCCGCCGAGGCCGTCGCCGTCGTGCACCCGGCCGGCACCGCCTACCTCGCCCTGTTCACCCACGGCCGGGTGCGGCCCGGCGAGACCGTCCTCGTGGCCGGCGCCGCCGGGAACGTGGGCAGCGCCCTGATCACCATGGCCGTCGAGGCCGGAGCCCGGGTCATCGCCACCGCGAGCGCCCGCGACGCAGAGCACTGCCGCGCCCTCGGCGCCGCCGAGGTCCTCGACTACACGGACCCCGAACTCGCCGCCCGCATACGCGAGAGCAGCCCGCACGGCATCGACGTCCACATCGACACCTCCGGCACCAACGACCTCTCCACCGCCGTCGAGGTGCTCGCCCACCGCGGCCGGATCGTCCTGCTCGCCGGCGCCCGCTCCCAGCCCGTGCTGCCCGCCGGCCCGCTCTACATGAAGGACGGCGCCGTCGCCGGCTTCGTCATCTCGCACGCCACCACGGCCGAACTCGCCGAGGCCGCCGTCGCCATCAACCGCCTGCTCGCGAACGGCCGGCTGCGCGCCCGCTCCATCGAGCGGGTTCCGCTCTCGCAGGCCGCCCGGACCCACCGGCGCATCGAGGACGGCGACCTCCACGGCAGCCGCGTCGTCCTGCTGCCGAAGGAGTCGTAGGGCGCCGGACCAGCCCGCCGGCCCATGGCGGCGGGGGCGCGCGGCCCGCACGCACCGCGCCCCCGCCGGCCCCTGCGCGGCCTCCTCCCGCCTCTCCTCCCGCGCCCTCTCCTCAACCTGACGGACTGACAGGTGACGCCCTCCGTCCCCTGTCAGCGGCTGCCAGACTGCGCGGCATGGACGACTTCCCGCAGACCGCGGCCCCTGTGGAGACCGAACCGTCCGGCACGGGGGTGCGCTTCGCGCTCCTCGGCGCCGTGCAGCTGCTGCTGAACGCCTCGGTGTCGGTGACCTTCGCCGCCGGGCCGGCCATGCAGCGGGAACTCGGCCTCAGCCGCATCGACCTCATCCTCGACAGCGCCGCCTACGGCCTCGCCTTCAGCGGGCTCCTGCTGCTCGGCGGCCGGCTCACCGACCGCGTCGGACAGCGCCGCCTGTTCTCCCGCGGGACCGCCCTGTTCGCCCTGGCCTCGCTGGCCGCGGCCCTGGCGCCCACCTCGCCGTTCGTCCTCGCCGCCCGCTTCCTGCAGGGCTGCGGCGCGGCGCTCGCCGCCCCCGCCGCCATGGCCCTGCTGCGGGTCGTCTTCCCCGGCGGCCGTGCGCGGGCCACCGCCCTGGCCCGCTGGGGGCTGCTGGCCAGCCTCGGCGCCGCCGTCGGCATCGTGCTCAGCGGGGTGCTGGTGGCCTGGCTGAACTGGCGGTGGAGCTTCGGCGTCCTCGCCGCCGTCGCCGCGGCCGTCCTGGTGCTCTCCCCGCGGGCCCTGCCGTCCGGGCCCGCGCCCGTCCGCGTCCCGGTCGACGTCCTCGGCGCCGTCCTCGGCACCCTCGCGCTGTCCACCCTCGGCTACGGGCTCGTGATGGTCGGCCCGCACGGCTGGGCCGCCCCGGAGGTCCTCGCCCCGCTCGCGCTCGGCGGCATCCTGCTCGGCGTGTTCGCCGCCGCCCAGCGCCGGGTGCGCGCGCCGCTGCTGCCGCCCGGCTTCCTCGCCTCCCGCTACCGGGCGACCGCCCTGGTCTGCGCGCTGCTCGGGCCGGCGATCGGGGCGAGCACCGCCTTCCTGCTGGCCCTGTACGTCCAGCAGGAGCGCGGCTACTCGGCCCTGCAGAACGCCCTCGCCTTCGTCCCGTACAGCGCGGTGCTGCTGGGCGTCGGCTTCGTCGCCGGGCGGATCGTCGCCCGCCACGGGGTGCGCGCCGTCGCGGTCGGCGGGCTGGCGGTCATCGCCGCCGGGCTGTTCCTGATCGGCGCCGTGGGGCTGCGTACCGGCTCGATGCCGGCCGTCCTCACGGGGCTGATCGTGCTGTCCGCCGGGATCGGCACGCTGATGTCCGCGGCGGTCGTCGGCGCCGTCGCCGGGGTCCCGGAGGAGCAGTCCGCCCTCGCCGGTGCGGTGGTCAACACCGCGATCCTGGCCGGGCCGACCATCAGCCTCGCGCTGATCACCTCCGCCGCGGATGCGCGCAGCGCCTCGCTCCTGGCCGCCGGTGATCCGGCCGCGGCCACCGGCGGCTACGCCTTCGCCTTCGAGGCGGCCTGCGGGGTGTTCCTGCTGGCCATCGGCCTGGCGCTGTACGGCCTCGCCCCTGCCCGGCGGGCCGCTGCGGCGGCGGCCACCCCCGGCCGCCCGGCGGAGCGCTCCTCCACCCCGGCCTGACCAAGGGGGGCAGGCCGGGACGGAGGCCGCGGGGGCGCCCCAGGACGCCCCGGCTCCGCCGACTTTCGCAGCCAGGGTCGGCCATCTCAGCCTCGCCGGCGTTTGAGGCGCGGGGTCTGGGGCGGCGCCCCAGGAAGCCCGGGCCCCGTCGGCCTTCGCAGCCGAGGGTCGGCAACTCCAGCCCCGCCGGCGTTTGAGGCGCGGGGTTTGGGGCGGCGCCCCAGGAAGCCCGGGCCCCGTCGGCCTTCGCAGCCGAGGGTCGGCAAAGTCCAGCCTCGCCGGCGTTTGAGGCGCGGGGTTTGGGGCGGCGCCCCAAGGATCCCGGCTTCGCCGGGTACCGGGCTCTGCCCGGACCCGCGCCTCAAGCGCCGGCGGGGCTGAATGTGCCGGCCCCTGGCTTCGGAGCGGGGGCGGCGCCTCAGGGACATCCCGGCTTTGGAGCGGGGGCGGAATCGCGGACGGGGCGCGGGTGCGCTGTCGTACGACCCCCGTGCGACCGCGCGACCGTGCCGACCCCCTTGACGCGCCGCCGTGCCAGGTGGACGCTCCCGCGGTCTCGATCCAACGGGTGCAGCTGGGGGGCCGCCATGCCGGAGCAGTCTGTCGAGTCGACGCAAACCGCGGGGGAGTTGCGCGCACAGCTGGCGCGGCAAGGGGCGCGCTGGACGGTCGTCGAGCACCTCGCCGACGACGAGCCCGTGCCCCGCCCTTCGCTCGGCATGGAACCGGGCGCGAACCTGACGCCCGCGCACGAAGCCGCCCCGGTCGACCTGCGCGCGCTCCTCGGGCACCCGAGCGGCAATCCGCACCTGACCCGCCGCCGGGCGGCGCACGGCCTGCTGCCCGAGAGCACCGCGGGCGTCACGGCCCGGCCCGCCGCCGTGGACTGGCGGGTCCGCTGGGGCCGGCCCTGGATCACGAAGGTCAAGGACCAGAACCCGTGCGGCTCCTGCTGGGCCTTCGGCGCAGCCGGGCTGGTGGAGTCCATGGCCCGGATCGAGCACGGCGTCTGGGCCGAGCGCTCCGAGGGCGACGTGCACGACGGGCTGCGCTTCACCTGCGGCCAGGGCTCCAACCCGGAGACCGCGCTCGACTGGATCAAGGCCAACGGCGGGCTCGCCGACCCGGACTGCTGGCCGTACTCCCCGCCCCCGCCCTCCGTGCCCGCCGACCGCCGCGACGGCTGGCGCGCCGAGTACACCCCGAGCTGGGACCGCTCCGGGCGCACCGTCCGCATCGCCGACTACGTCCGGCTCGGCGACGTGGAGCAGCAGAAGGTCTGGCTGGACACCGTCGGTCCGCTCACGGCCTGCTTCGACGTGTACGACGACTTCTTCGGCCTCGGCTCGGGCGTCTACCACCGCACCTCCGACCGCCTCGCGGGCGGCCATTGCGTGCTGGTCGTCGGCTACGACGACGCGGCCGGCTGCTGGCTGTTCAAGAACTCCTGGGGGACCGGCTACCACGTCGGCGGCTACGGCCGGATCGCCTACGGCGAGGTCAACATCGACCACTGGGCCAAGTGCGGCCTGCGCGGCACCAACATCGACCCGTGGAGCAAGCGCCGCCTGCACGCGGGCAACGTGTACGAGAGCGGCAACGGCCGCGCCCACCGCAACTTCGAGCTGCTCGCCACCGCGGGCGGCGGCGGCCGCCTGCAGCACTGGTGGCGCGAGGGCGACGCCCCCTTCGCCTGGGCGCGCGCCGCGGTCTTCGCCGCCGACGCCTCCGGCCAGCCGGCCTTCACCGGGACCACGTACAACCGCAACATGGAGTCCCTGCACGTGACGACGGGCGGCCGGCTGCGCCACTGGTTCTACGAGCAGTCCGCCGGTACCTGGCGCGACGGCGGCGTCTTCGGCACGGGCGACGCGGCGGTCGGCTCGACCCCGGCGTTCATCCAGAGCGACTACGGCAAGCCGGGCAACTTCGAGGTGGTCGTACGCACCGCCGACGGCCGCCTGAACCACTGGTGGCGCATCAACGGCGCCCCCTGGACCTGGAACGACGGCGGCCGCTTCGCCTCCGGCATCGCCCACTTCGGGCCCGCCCTCGTCCAGACGCGCAGCCGCCACCTCGACCTGGTCGCCACCCGTACGGACGGCCGGATGCAGCTGTGGTGGCGCGACGACCCGAACGGCTTCGCCTGGCGGGCCGGAGAGGTCTTCGGCAGCGGCGCCACCTCCGCGCCCTGCCTGATCGAGGCGCAGTACGGGGCCGCGGACGAGGACACCGCCGGGAACTACGAGCTGTGCGTGGCCGTGGCCGGCGGGCGGGTCGAACACTGGTGGCGGGGCAACGCCTCGGGCACGGCGTGGAGCCGCAGCGCGGTCTTCGGGCACGACGTGCTCGCGGTGACCGGGATGCTGCAGGGCAGCTTCGGGTTCAACCTGGAGGTCGTCGTCCTGCGCACCGACCGGATGCTCCAGCACTACTGGCGCGACGGGGGCGGCTGGCACGAGGGGGCCGTGATCGGGCCGGCCTGAGGAGGAAGGAGCCGCAGCGGGTGGAGCAGCGCAGGGTGGTCCTCGCCGCCGGCGCGTCGTACGAGGTGCGGCTCGCCGGCCGCGGCGCGCTGGGCTACGTGTGGACCTGGCAGGTCAGCGGTGACGCGGCCGCGGTGGAGGTGGCCCCGGCCCCCGGCCCGGCCCCCGGCCCGCCGCCGGGTCAGCCCGGGCCGCCCCTGCTGCCCGGCGCCCCGCTGGAGCGGACGTACGTGGTCACGGGCCGCCGCGCGGGCGGGCGGGCCCGGATCCGCTTCGCGCAGATCCGCCCGCCCTACCCGCAGGAGCCTCCGTACGACGAGCTCGTCCTGGAGGTGGAGGTCACCGCCGGCCCGGCCGCGCCCGCCGGCGGGCCGTGAGCACCCGGTGCTGTACGGACTCCAGCGGCCCCCGCTCGTACCGGCGCAGCCACAGCGCCGACCCGGCGGCCAGGGTGAGCGAGACCGCCGCCCACAGCCCCATCACCCACCAGGGGCCGCTCCCGGCGAGCCGGTCGGCCAGGCCCAGCCCGATCCCGTAGCAGAGCAGCATGCACAGCAGGTTCTGCCCCACGTACGCGGAGAGTGCGGTGCGGCCGATGCCGCCGAGGGCGGCGGCCCCGCGGGCGCCGGGGAAGCGGTCGAGGAGGCAGCCGATCAGGCCGATGTAGCCGAGGGCGACCAGCGGGGCGATGCCGTAGCGGCCCAGGACGAAGAGGTCCGGCCCGCCGAGCGCGGCGGCTGCGCCCAGCGGCAGGCCGAGACCGAGCCCCCAGGCGGCCAGCCGGACCCGGATCCGGTGCCCGGCGGCGGTCGGGGCGAAGGCGCCGGCCCGGTACAGCCGCACGCCGAGGAGGAAGAGGAAGACGAGCAGGCCGAAGGAGAAGACGGGCTCGATGCGCAGGGCGGGGGCGTGCTCGAGGCGGAAGCGGATCTGGTCGAGGTAGCCGCCGTGGGCGTAGAGCCGGACGGCGTCCGCACCGGGGGTGTTGGGGCCGGAGTCGGGGGTGGCCAGGTCGCCGAGGGTGACCAGGGCGACGAGGGCCAGGTGGAGGCTGCCCGCGACCCACATCGCCACCCGCCGGACCCGCTCGGAGCGGGCCAGCAGCCAGGCCGTGAGCAGCGCGGTGACCGCGTACCCCATCAGCACGTCCCAGGCGAAGACGAGGACGAAGTGGACGGTCCCCTCCAGGAAGAGGAACGCGGCCCGCCGGGGGTAGCGCCCGGGCCAGGGCTCGCCGCGGCGCGCGGCGGAGTCGTACTGGACGGCCAGGCCCACCCCGAACAGGACCGTCAGGAGGGAGAGGAACTTGCCGTCGGCGAGGAAGCGGAAGACGGCCTCGGCGACGCCGGCCGCGGAGGGTTCGGCGAGCGGGTTCGGCAGGGCCATGGCGCCCTGGAGCACGCTCCACTCGGAGCCGGGCGAGGCGAAGATCCAGACGTTGGTCATGAGCGTGCCGAGGATGGCGGCGCCGCGCAGGACGTCGAGGAGCGGGATCCGGTCGGCGGCCGCCGGTCGGGCGGCCGTGCCCGTGCCCCTGCTGCCGGGAAGGGTGGTGTGGGCCATGGATCCAGCGTCCCGGCGCACGGCGGCGGTTGCGTCCTGCGGCCGGACGAGGCCGCGGTACATCCTTGGATGCAGCGGCCGGGGCCCGGGGTCCACATCCTGGACCCGCAATCGTGTGCATCCCTCATGTATCTATGCTGTGCGCATGTCTGCCCCTCCCCCGGCCGCCGCTCCTGCGGCCACCGCCGCCGACCGCGTCTACCGGCACGTCAAACAGGGCGTACTGGAACGCCGCTACGAGGGCGGAACCCTCCTCACCGAAGGCGGGCTCGCCGACGCGGTCGGGGTCTCCCGCACCCCGGTGCGCGAGGCGCTGCTGCGGCTGGAGACCGAGGGGCTGCTGAAGCTGTACCCGAAGAAGGGCGCGCTGGTCCTGCCGGTCTCCGTGCAGGAGATCGCCGACGTCATCGAAACCCGGCTGCTGGTCGAGGAGTTCACCGTCCGGGCGGCCGTGCCCGCGCCGCCCGCCCTGCTGGAGCGGCTCGCCGCCCTGCTGGAGGAGCAGCGCCGGCACGCCGCCGAGGGCGACCTCGCCGCGATGACGGCCGCCGACCGCTGCTTCCACGCCGAGATCGTGCGCACCGCCGGCAACCAGATCCTGGCCCGCCTGTACGACCAGCTCCGCGACCGGCAGCTGCGCATGGGCGTGGCCCTGCTGCACGCCCACCCCGAGCGGATCGAGCGGACCCTCGCCGAGCACGCCGAGATCCTGGGCGCCCTGCGCGCCGGCGATGCCGAGGCGGCGGCCGCGGCCGTACGGGGGCACGTGGGCCGGGTCGGGGAACTGGTGCGGGGGCCGGTCCGGTGACGGGGCCGGAGCTCGGGCCCTTCCCGAAGGACCCGCCGGGCGGCCGGCGGGCGGTGGCCGTCTGGGGCATCGGCGTCGCCGTCTACTTCGTCGCGGTCATCTTCCGCACCAGCCTGGGCGTGGCCGGACTCGAGGCCGCCGACCGCTTCCACGTGAGCGCCTCCGCCCTGTCCACCTTCTCCCTGCTCCAACTGCTCGTCTACGCGGGCATGCAGGTCCCCGTCGGCCTGATGGTCGACCGGCTCGGCACCAAGCGCGTGTTGACGCTCGGCGCGGTGCTGTTCACCGCCGGGCAGGTCGGTTTCGCGCTGTCCCCGACGTACGGGATGGCGCTCGCCGCGCGCGCCCTGCTCGGCTGCGGCGACGCGATGACGTTCATCTCCGTCCTGCGGCTGGGCACCCGCTGGTTCCCGGCCCGGCGCGGTCCGCTGATGGCCCAACTCGCCGGTCTCGTCGGCATGGCCGGGAACCTGGTCTCCACCCTCGTCCTCGCGCCCGTCCTGCACGGCCTCGGCTGGGTCCCGGCGTTCGCGGGCAGCGCGGCGGCCGGGCTGCTGGTGCTCGTCCCGCTGGTGCTGTTCCTGCGCGACCACCCCGAGGGCCACGAGCCGGCCCCGGTCCGGGCGGCCGCCGCCGGTGCCGTCGGCGGGGCGGGCTTCGTCCGCAGCCAGATACGGGACTCCTGGCGGGAGCCCGGCACCCGGCTCGGGCTGTGGGTGCACTTCACGACCCAGTTCCCGGCGATGGTGTTCCTGCTGCTGTGGGGCATGCCGTTCCTGGTCGAGGCGCAAGGCCTGGAGCGGACCACCGCGGCCGGGCTGCTGACCCTCATCGTCGCCTCGAACATGGGCTTCGGCCTGGTCTACGGCCAGATCATCGGCCGCCGCCAGGCCGCCCGGATCCCCCTCGCCCTCGGCACCGTCGGGCTCACCGCCGCGCTGTGGGGCTCCGTGCTGGCCTACCCGGGCCAGCGGGCCCCGATGTGGCTGCTGGTCGCGCTGTGCGTGGTGCTGGGCACCTGCGGGCCGGCCTCGATGATCGGCTTCGACTTCGCGCGGCCCGCGAATCCGGCCGAGCGGCAGGGGACCGCCTCCGGGATCACCAACATGGGCGGCTTCCTCGCCTCGATGACCACGCTGCTGACCGTCGGGATCCTGCTGGACGCCACCGGCGACGACTACCGGATCGCCTTCTCGTCCGTCTTCGTGGTCGAACTCCTCGGCCTCGCCCAGATCCTGCGCCTGCGCGGCCGCGCCCTCGGCCGGGAACGGGAACGGGAGCACCGCGGCCCCGCCGCCGACCCGACCCCCACCCGCCCGGCCCCAGCCTCCGCATAGCCCCCGCCGACCGCCGCTGCCGCTGCGCGGAGCCGTTTCCCCACCCCGCCCCTTCTCCCCCAGCTACCGCTGGGAGGTGCCCCCAGAAACGCCTCAATCGCCGGCGCGGCTCAAAGATTCGGGGCTCCGCCCCGGACCCCGCGCCTCAAACGCCGCGCGGGCTGGAACA
>NZ_JBEYXK010000158.1:0-11141 GCF_040645035.1 Streptomyces sp. NPDC046876
GCCGCCCTGCGGCGCAGCCGCCCACCGGCCCGGCCACGCCCCGGCCGCCCGGTCCGAGCCCCGGCCCGCGGCCGCATCCGAGCCTGTGACCACGGCCGTGATCGAGCCCGCGGCCGTGACCGCATCCGAGCCCGTGACCGCGGCCGTGTTCGAGCCCGAGACCGTGACCGCGGCCGTGACCGCATCCGAGCCTGTGACCACGGCCGTGATCGAGCCCGCGGCCGTGGCCGCATCCGAGCCTGTGACCACGGCCGTGATCGAGCCCGCGGCCGTGACCGCATCCGAGCCCGTGACCACGGCCGTGCCCGAGCCCGTGGCCGTGCCCGAGCCCGTGGCCGCGGCCGTGATCGAGCCGGTCGCCGTGCCCGAACCCGTGCCCGCGCCGGGGGGCGGGCTCGAGGCCGCACCCGGGGACGGGCCGGCGGCCGCCGCCGCGCCCGCACGCGGCTCAGCTCCGCCCCGGGAACGGAGCGGGATCCGGCACCCGGCCCGTGACGGCGGGCAGATGCGTACGGGCCCGGCACCGGCCGCAGGCCCGGACCGCGGCGGCGGCGCCGACCCCGGCCCCGGAGGCGTTCCTCCCGGGGTGTACGAGGCCGCCGCGCGGGCGACCCGGCACCTGCTGGAGTGCCAGGACACGGCCGGATGGTGGAAGGGCGACCTGGAGACCAACGTCACCATGGACGCCGAGGACCTCCTGCTGCGCCAGTTCCTCGGCATCCGCGACGAGGCCGTCACCCGGGCCGCCGCCCGGCACATCCGCGGAAACCAGCGCGACGACGGCACCTGGGCCACCTTCCACGGCGGCCCGCCCGAACTCTCCGCCACCATCGAGGCGTACGTCGCCCTGCGCCTGGCCGGCGACGCCCCCGACGCCCCGCACATGGCCCGCGCCTCCGCCTGGATCCGGGCGCACGGCGGCATCGCAGGCGCCCGCGTCTTCACCCGGATCTGGCTGGCCCTGTTCGGCTGGTGGAGCTGGGACCACCTGCCCGAAATCCCGCCCGAGCTGGTCCTGCTGCCGTCGTGGGTGCCGCTGAACATCTACGACTTCGGCTGCTGGGCCCGCCAGACCATCGTCCCGCTCACCATCGTCTCCGCGCACCGCCCCGTCCGCCCCGCTCCCTTCACCCTGGACGAGCTGCACACCGATGCCCGTCGGCCGCGCCCCGCCACCCGCCCGGCCCCCATGGCCAGTTGGGAGGGCCTCTTCCAGCGGATGGACAAGGCCCTGCACCTCTACCGGCGCATCGCCCCGCGCCCGCTGCGCAGGGCGGCGATGGCGAAGGCCGCCCGCTGGATCGTCGAGCGGCAGGAGAACGACGGCTGCTGGGGCGGGATCCAGCCGCCCGCCGTCTACTCGGTCATCGCCCTGCACCTGCTCGGCTACGACCTCGGCCACCCGGTCATGCGGGCGGGGCTGGAGTCCCTCGACCGCTTCGCCGTCTGGCGCGAGGAGCCGCCCGGGCCCGACGGCACCCCCGGCGGCCCCGTCCGCATGGTCGAGGCCTGCCAGTCACCGGTGTGGGACACCTGCCTCGCCGCGATCGCCCTCGTCGACGCGGGTCTGCCGCCCGACCACCCGGCCCTGGTCAAGGCCGCCGACTGGATGCTGGCCGAGGAGATCACCCGTACCGGCGACTGGGCCGTGCGCCGGCCCGGACTCGCCCCAGGCGGGTGGGCGTTCGAGTTCCACAACGACACCTACCCCGACATCGACGACACCGCCGAGGTGGTCCTCGCCCTGCGCCGCATCCGCCACCCGGACCCGGCCAGGGCCGAGGCGGCCGTGGCCCGCGCCGTGTCCTGGACCCTCGGCATGCAGTCGCGGGACGGCGGCTGGGGCGCCTTCGACGCCGACAACACCAGCCCCTTCCCCAACCGGCTGCCGTTCTGCGACTTCGGCGAGGTCATCGACCCCCCGTCGGCCGACGTCACCGCCCACGTGGTGGAGATGCTCGCCGTGGAGGGCCGGGCCGCCGACCCGCGGGCACGCCGCGGCATCGCCTGGCTGCTCGCTCACCAGGAGCCCGACGGCAGCTGGTTCGGCCGCTGGGGCACCAACTACGTGTACGGGACCGGCTCGGTGCTGCCGGCGCTCGCCGCCGCCGGGATCCCCCCGGCCCATCCGGCCGTGCGCCGCGCCGTGCGCTGGCTGGAGTCCGTACAGAACGAGGACGGCGGCTGGGGCGAGGACCAGCGCTCCTACCGGGACCCCGCCTGGGCCGGCAAGGGCGCCTCCACGGCCTCCCAGACCGCATGGGCGCTGATGGCCCTGCTCTCGGCGGGGGAGCGGGACGGCAAGGCCGTCGAGCGGGGCATCGGGTACCTGGTGGGGACGCAGGCCCCGGACGGCTCCTGGGACGAGCCGTACTTCACCGGCACCGGCTTCCCGTGGGACTTCTCCATCAACTACCACCTGTACCGGCAGGTGTTCCCGCTCACCGCGCTCGGCCGCTACCTGTACGGGGAACCGCTCGCGCCCGGGGCGTCCTGATGGCCGCCGCCCGGGGCGGCGGACCCCGCTCCGGCCCCCGGCCCGATCCGCGGTCCGACCCGCGGTCCGACCCCGCGCCCGTGCCGCTGCTGGTCGCCTGCGCCCTGCGCATCGAGCGGGCGGCCCTGCGCAGCGGCGGCGAGCGCGGCGCCCCCGACCGGTACGCCCTGCTGCGCACCGGCATGGGTCCGCGCGCCGCCGAGCGGGCCGTCGGGCGGGCCCTCGCCGAGCCCGTGCTGCGCGGGGCCGCCGTGCTGGCCACCGGGTTCTGCGCCGGGCTGGTCCCGGGCATGCACCCCGGCGACCTGGTCGTCGCCGAGGAGACCCGCGATCCGCGGGGCACCGTCGCCTGCTCGGGGACGGCCCTGCTCGCCGAGGCACTGGCCCGGGTCGCACCGGGCCGCACCGTGCACACCGGCGCGCTGACCGGCTCCGACCACGTCGTCCGCGGCCAGGAACGCGCCCGGCTGCGGGCGGGCGGCGCCATCGCGGTCGACATGGAGTCCGCGGCCACCCTGTGGACCGCCACCCGGGCCGGGCCGCCCGGACCTCCCGCGGCTCCCGGGCCACCGGGGCCCCCCGGACCGCACCGCCCGGTTGCGGCCGTCCGGGTGATCGTGGACGCTCCGGAGCACGAGCTCCTCCGTATCGGCACGGTCCGCGGTGGAATATCTGCCTTCCGCGTACTGCGTGCCGTAATGCCCGCTTTCTATGACTGGCACCGTTCTTTGCTGCTCCCCAGGAGGTGAGCCAGATGGCCATGCCGCTGCGACAGTCCATCAGGGTCGGGACCTATCTGCTCGAACAAAAGCTCCGCAAGCGGGAGAAGTTCCCGCTGATCGTCGAGCTCGAGCCGCTCTACGCCTGCAACCTGGCCTGCGAGGGCTGCGGGAAGATCCAGCATCCGGCCGGCGTGCTCAAGCAGCGCATGCCGGTGGCCCAGGCCGTCGGGGCCGTCCTGGAGTCCGGCGCTCCCATGGTGTCCATCGCGGGCGGAGAGCCGCTGATGCACCCGCAGATCGACGAGATCGTGCGGCAGTTGGTGGCCCGGCGCAAGTACGTCTTCCTCTGCACCAACGCCCTGCTGCTCCGCAAGAAGATCGAGAAGTTCGCCCCCTCGCCCTATTTCGCCTTCGCCGTGCACATCGACGGACTGCGCGAGCGGCACGACGAGTCGGTCGCCAAGGAAGGCGTCTTCGACGAGGCCGTCGCGGCCATCAAGGAGGCGAAGCGGCGCGGGTTCCGGGTGACCACCAACTCCACCTTCTTCAACACGGACACCCCGCAGACCGTCATCGAGGTGCTCAACTACCTCAATGACGACCTCGAGGTCGACGAAATGATGATCTCGCCCGCGTACGCCTACGAAAAGGCACCCGACCAGGAGCACTTCCTCGGAGTCGAACAGACCAGGGAACTCTTCAAGAAGGCCTTCGCGGGCGGGAACCGGCGCCGCTGGCGGCTCAACCACTCGCCGCTCTTCCTGGACTTCCTCGAGGGCAAGGCCGATTTCCCGTGCACCGCCTGGGCCATTCCGAATTACTCGCTCTTCGGATGGCAGCGCCCCTGCTATCTGATGAGCGACGGATACGTGCCCACCTACCGCCAGCTGATCGAGGAAACCGACTGGAACGCCTACGGCCGCGGAAAGGACCCGCGCTGCGCGAACTGCATGGCGCACTGCGGCTACGAGCCCACCGCCGTCCTCGCCACCATGGGGTCGCTCAAGGAGTCCCTGCGCGCGGCCCGGGAGACCCTCGGCGGCAACCGGGGCGCCTCGTCATGAGCACCCCCGCCACCCCGCCGCAGGGCCGCACGGGCTTCGACCTGAAGACCCTGCTGGCCGAGCGCGGCGCGGAGCGCTACGCGCTCCATGCCCGCCACCTCAACCCCCAGCTGCCCCGGATGCTCCACACCATCGGCTTCGACAGGGTCTACGAGCGGGCCGAGGGCGCCCACTTCTGGGACGCCGAAGGCAACGACTACCTGGACATGCTCGCCGGTTTCGGGGTGATGGGCCTGGGCCGCCACCACCCCGTCGTCCGCCGCGCCCTGCACGACGTCCTCGACGCCGATCTCGCCGATCTGACCCGCTTCGACTGCCCGCCGCTGCCCGGACTGCTGGCCGAGAAGCTGCTCGCGTACAGCCCCCACCTGGAGCGGGTCTTCTTCGGCAACAGCGGCACCGAGGCCGTGGAGACCGCCCTGAAGTTCGCCCGGTACGCCACCGGGCGGCCCAGGATCCTCTACTGCGACCACGCCTTCCACGGGCTGACCACCGGATCCCTCTCGGTCAACGGGGAGAGCGGGTTCCGCGACGGGTTCGCCCCGCTCCTGCCGGACACCCGCATCGCGCTCGGCGACCTGGCAGCGCTGGAGCGGGAGCTGGGGCGCGGGGACGTCGCCGCGTTCGTCGTCGAGCCGATCCAGGGCAAGGGCGTGCACGCGGCCCCGCCCGGCTTCCTCGCGGCGGCGCAGGAACTGCTGCACCGGCACAAGGCGCTGCTGATCGCCGACGAGGTGCAGACCGGCCTCGGACGCACCGGCGATTTCTACGCGTACCAGCACGAGCCGGGCGTCGAGCCGGACCTCGTGTGCGTGGCCAAGGCGCTGTCGGGGGGCTACGTCCCCGTCGGGGCGACCCTGGGCCGGGAGTGGATCTTCCGGAGGGTGTACTCGTCCATGGACCGGGTGCTGGTGCACTCCGCCAGTTTCGGCTCCAACGCCCAGGCCATGGCGGCCGGGCTGGCGGTGCTCAGCGTCATGGAGGACGAGGGGATCACCGCCCGCGCCCGGGCCATGGGCGACCTGCTGCGCGGGCGCCTCGCGGCCCTGGTGGACGACTACGAGCTGCTGCACGAGGTGCGCGGGCGGGGCCTGATGGTCGGCATCGAGTTCGGCCGGCCCGCCTCCCTGCGGCTGCGCAGCCGGTGGACGATGCTCCAGGCGGCCCGCAAGGGCCTGTTCGCGCAGATGGTCGTGGTGCCGCTGCTCCAGAAGCACCGGATCCTGACCCAGGTCTCGGGGGACCACCTGGAGGTCATCAAGCTGATCCCGCCGCTCGTCGTGGACGAGTCCGACATCGACCGTTTCGTGGTGGCCTTCCGCGCGGTCATGGACGAGGCCCACGGCGGCGGCGGACTCATGTGGGACTTCGGCAGGACCCTGGTCAAGCAGGCCGTCGGCGGCGGCTGACGGCCTGCGGCCGGGCCGGGCCGGGCGGTCAGGCCGCCTTGGCCCGGCGGATCACGTCCAGGGTGTGGGCGACGGCCTCGGCCAGGGCCGCCTCCCGGCGCTCGGCCTCCTCCGGCCCGAGCTCCCCGGCGTACTCGCCGCCGAAGGTGAGCAGGAGCCCGCCGCGCTCGTCCTCGTCGATGTCGTTGGTGATCGTCCACACGGCGCGGTCGTCGGAGCGGTGGAAGGCCACCCGGCGGCCGGTGTCGAAGACGATGTCCTCGACGAACCGGTCGCCGTCGAGCACGATCTCCCGGACCAGGCCCTGCGGCCCGCTGGAGAGCACGGTGCACTCGGTGATGGCGGGGATGTACGGCAGCGGGTCGGCGGCCTTGGCCACCAGGCCGGCCCAGACGTCCTCGCGGGTGAGGCGGGGCTCGGCCGTGCCGTCGGCTCCGTTGACGGGCAGGGTGAAAGCGGTGCGGGTCACTTCGGCTCCCTCGTCGGATGATCTTGCCGAAAGGGCCAACCGGGTCCGGGCCGGATCCATTCCGCCGAGGGGGCGGCGCTGCTAGTGGACGAGCTGCTCGCGCAGCCGGGCGAGGGTCTCGGGAGCGAGGCGGAGGCCCTCGGCGAGATAGCGCTCGACGCCGCCCCAGCGCTCTTCGATGGCGGCGAAGGCGGCGTCGAGGTAGGCGGCGCGGGCGTCGAAGAGCGGGGCGAGCAGCTCCATGACCTCGGGGGAGCGGGCCTCGGGCGCATCGCTGCCGCGGCGCACGCGGTAGCGGCGGTGCGGGGCGTTCGACTCCAGGTAGTCCGCCGTGATGGCCTCGCGCTCCACCCCGAGGGCGAGCAGGGTGACGGCGATCGCCAGGCCGGCCCGGTCCTTCCCGGCCGCGCAGTGCATGAGCGCCGGGACGCTGTCCTCGGCGAGGGCGTGCAGGACCCGGCTGTGCTCGGCGGTGCGGTCCAGGACGATCGCGCGGTACGAGTTCGTCATCCGGGCGGCGGCCTTGCCGTCGCCGAGGATCCCGCGGAGCTGCTCGACGTCGCCGTCGCGGACCATCTTCCAGAATTCCTTGCCGTCGGCCGGGTCGGACAGCGGGATGTTCACGTTGCGCACGCCCGGCAGCTCGACGTCGGGGCCCTCCAGGACCTGGTCGGCGTGGTTGCGGAAGTCGAAGACGGTGTGGAGGCCGAGCGATGCGAGGAATTCTGCATCGGTTTCGGTGGCATGTGCGAGATGTCCGCTTCGGAACAGTCGTCCCGGCCTGACCCTTCGCCCGTCCGCGGTCGGCAGGCCGCCCACGTCGCGGAAGTTGCGCACTCCGGACAGTTCGGGCTCCGGTATCCGGTCCGCCGACGGGGGCGGGGGTATCTGCTGGGTCACGGGAACTCCTCCGGCGTTGTCGTGGTGGGTCGAGGTGCGTCGTGGTGTGTCGTAGTGTCCGAATTGCACTGCTTGGGGTCAACTTGCCGCCGTCGGTGGCCAGATCGGGCACAACCGGCGTGAGCCAGATCATACGGTGACCGTGAGTGCCTGATCGTCGATCCCGAATGGCCCGGCGCGAAAGGCCGTTGGCGGTGCGGAATGGACGGAGGGTGACCGGAAATTACCCCGGAATCCCGCTTCTGTGAATCCGTCAGGAATTCATGGCTTGTTCCGTGATGCCGTACTGGATTACCTTCGCGATCGATCCGGATGGACCGCCTAATCCTGCCGCCGTCCGGAAAACCGCAACCCGACCATTCATGTGCGGCAGGAGCGGGGGAACCAGGTAGGCCGCTGCTTCTTTTTGGATCTTTTCCTTGAGGAGCGGCTCGGGGTGAAGCCGTACACGTTCCGTTCGGTCCGTGTTCGGCCGGACATCTCCAGTCCGAACCCGACAGCTCACCTCGCAGGCGACGGAGAGGAATGCGCCATGCCGGCTCAGGGCAAGCACCGCCGTCCCAAGTCCCGCTCGACAGCCCGTGGCTTCGCCTTCGCCGGCACCGGCGGCGCCGCCCTCGCGCTGCCGCTGATCGGCGCCGCCGGCGCCCACGCCGCCGCCCCGTCCGCCGCCCCCGTGGTCGCCCCGCGGGTTCCGGTGTCGCTCCAGGCCCAGCCGGCCGCCGCCGTCCAGGCCGCCGACCGGGCGGCGCCGTCCGTCTACACGGTCGTGCCGGGCGACTGCCTCTCCACCATCGCCGCCGACCGCCACCTGCCGGGCGGCTGGGAGCGGCTGTACGCCGACAACCGCGAGGCCGTCGGCACCGACCCGTCGCTGATCCACCCCGGCCTGAAGCTGACCCTCGGTGCGGAGGGCGAAGCCACTGCGGCCGGGGAACCCGCCGGAGCCCCGGCCGGGAAGCCCGCCGCCGCGCCGCAGGCGGCACCGAAGGCTGCGCCGCAGGTCGCGCCGCAGGCCGCGCCGAAGAAGAAGTCCCCGGCGCCGGCCGCCGACCAGGGCGCCCCTGCCGTGGCGAAGGCCCCGGAGGCCGCCCCGGTCGCCGCTGCCTTCGTCGCCCCCGTCGGCGGCGGGATCTCCACCCAGTACAAGACCCCCGGCGCCATGTGGTCCAGCGGCTACCACACCGGTGTCGACTTCATCGCGAGCACCGGGACCACCGTCAAGGCGGTCGGCGCGGGCACCGTCGTCTCGGCCGGCTGGGGCGGGGCGTACGGCAACGAGGTCGTCATCCGGCACGCGGACGGCAAGTACTCCCAGTACGGCCACCTGTCCCAGCTGTCCGTCTCCGTGGGCCAGGCCGTCACCGCCGGCCAGCGGATCGGCCTCTCCGGCTCCACGGGCAACTCCACCGGCCCGCACCTGCACTTCGAGGTCCGCACGGGCCCCTCGTACGGCTCGGACATCGACCCGCTGGCCTACCTCCGCTCGAAGGGCGTCAGCATCTGACGGCCGTTGCCGCCGTTGCCGCCGTCGCCGCCGTCGCGGCGGCGGCGGTGTGAAGACCCGCGTGAGGCCGGGACCCGAGGGGGGCCCCGGCCTCACGCGCTGTAATTCCGCACCCGCCCGGTGGTAAAGATCACGGTCCGTCAACCCCTTCCTACGGTGGCGTAGGTCACGCGCCGCGGTGAAGGATATGGTCCCGTGGCAGCGACGACGACGATAGAGACGACGAAGAAGACGAACAGGACCATCGGCTCGTACGCGGCGATCGGGGACAGCTTCACCGAGGGCGTGGGGGACCCGGGACCCGAGGGGAGCTTCGTCGGCTGGGCGGACCGCCTGGCCGTACTCCTGGCCGACCAGCGCCCGGAGGGCGAGTTCCGGTACGCGAACCTCGCGGTGCGGGGGCGCCTGCTCGACCAGATCGTGGCCGAACAGGTCCCGCGGGCCAAGGAGCTCGCCCCGGACCTCGTGACCTTCTGCGCGGGCGGCAACGACATCATCCGGCCCGGCAGCGACCCGGACGCCGTGGCGGAGCGGTTCGAGGCGGCCGTGGCCGACCTCGCCGGCTCCGTCGGCCAGGTCATGATCACCACTGGGTTCGACACCCGTGGCGTGCCCGTCCTCAAGCACCTGCGGGGCAAGGTCGCGACGTACAGCGCGCACGTGCGTGCCATCGCCGACCGCTACGACTGCCCGGTCCTCGACCTCTGGTCGCTGAAGTCCGTACAGGACCGGCGGGCTTGGGACGACGACCGGCTCCACCTGTCGCCCGAGGGCCACACCCGGGTCGCCCTGCGCGCCGCCCAGGTGCTCGGGCTCGGGGTGCCGGCCGACCCCGACCAGCCGTGGCCGCCGCAGCAGCCGCGCGGCTCGGTGGACGTGACCCGCGACAACATCCAGTGGGCCCGCGAGCACCTGGTGCCGTGGATCGGGCGCCGGCTGCGCGGGGAGTCCTCCGGGGACCACGTCGAGGCGAAGCGGCCCGACCTGCTGCCGCTGTAGGCCGCTCGCGTGGGCCGCGGCCGGACCGGAGCGGAGTGGAGGGGGCGTTGCGGAATCCGTTGCAGAGTCCGTTGCGGAGTCCGTTGCGGAATCCTTCGGGGCCGCGAGGCGTTGGGATGGTGGCGGGCCGGGGTCTGATCCCGGCCTGCTCCCGTCCGCCCCACCTCCCAGGAGGCGCCTTGACCGGCTCCCTTCCCCTGCGTCCCCGGCTGCGCGCCCTGCGCCCCGAAGCCTTCGGCGCGGATCCGTCCGGCGCACGGCTGGAGCGCATCCGGCGCTCGCCGAACTTCGCCGACGGCGTGTTCCAGAACCCGGTGGGGGCCCGGACCAGGCCTTCCGGCTCCATGCTGGAGTTCGCCAAGATCTACTTCCACAAGGAGCAGCGGATCCGGCGCAGCCCCGTCGCGCCCGTACCCGTCTACCCGACCACCCTCGCCGAGCTCGCGAAGCCGCCGGTCAGCGGATTGCGCCTGACCTGGATGGGGCACTCCAGCGTGCTCGCCGAGATCGACGGGCGCCGCGTGCTGTTCGACCCCGTCTGGGGCGAGCGGTGCTCCCCCTTCCCCTTCGCCGGGCCCCGGCGGCTGCACCCCGTACCCGTTCCGCTGGCCTCGCTGGGGCCGGTCGACGCCGTGGTGATCTCACACGACCACTACGACCACCTCGACCTGCCGACCATCAAGGAGCTCGCCGGCACGGACACCGTCTTCGCCGTCCCGCTCGGCGTGGGCGCGCACCTGGAGCGCTGGGGCGTGTCCGCGGACCGGCTGCGGGAACTCGACTGGAACGAGAACACCGAGATCGCCGGGCTGTCGCTGACGGCCACCCCGGCACGGCACTTCTGCGGCCGCGGGCTGCGCAACCAGCAGCACACCCTGTGGGCCTCGTGGGTCGTCGCCGGCGACGAGCACCGGATCTTCCACAGCGGTGACACCGGCTACTTCCCCGGCTTCGAGGAGATCGGCGCCGCGCACGGCCCCTTCGACGCCACGATGATCCAGATCGGGGCGTACTCGGAGTACTGGCCCGACATCCACATGACCCCCGAGGAGGGCATGCGCGCCCACCTCGACCTCCAGGGCGGGATCCCGCACGGCACGATGCTGCCGATCCACTGGGGCACCTTCAACCTGGCCCCGCACCCGTGGGACGAGCCCGGCGAGGGCACCGTCGCCGCGGCGCAGGAGCTGGGTGCCGCCGTCGCCCTGCCCATCCCGGGGCAGCCCTTCGAGCCGGGTGCCGCCGACGCCCCGGCCGAGCCGTGGTGGCGCCCCTTCGCCGCCTCGCCGGTGCGGCCCGCCGCGCCCGCAGCCGCCCTTTCGGCGGCCGCCGAGCCGCAGCCGCCGGTCGCCCGCGAGGAGCCGGAGGCCGTCGGCTCGTAGCCGACCGCCTCGGCGCAGCCCCCGATCCAGCCCCCGGGGGCTGGTTTTGCCGGGCGGCCCACCCGTCGCTTTCGAAGCGGGGGTGGGTCATTTCAGCCTCGCCGGCGGTTGTGGCGCGGGGTTTGGGGCGGCGCTCCAAGGATCCCGGCTCCGCCGGGGAGGGGGGGGGGGGGGCGGGCCGCCCGCCCCGGG
>NZ_JBEYXK010000159.1:0-11022 GCF_040645035.1 Streptomyces sp. NPDC046876
CATCCACCGAAGTGGACGGGGTATCAACTTCTGGCGTTGATTTTTGGCACGCTGTTGAGTTCTCAAGGAACGGACGCTTCCTTTGTACTCACCCTCTCGGGCTTTCCTCCGGGCTTTCGTTCTTTCTTCGTTTCCGACTCTATCAGATCCTTTCGGGCCTGACCCCCAGTCAGCGGGGTTTGTCTTCCGGGCTGTTGGGCCCTTCCGACTCCCAGAACTCTAGTGGATTTCCCGGCCGATTCATAATCGGCCTTCCGGAATTCATTCGGGCACACCGAATAAGCCCCCGGGCGGGAGATCTTGCTGAGTTGGGTGCCGCGACGAGGCGGCTGGATGGCTGCTCCCCGAACCTTTCGGCTCTGGAACAACCCACAGAACGCTACGGAACCCCGAGGGGGTTGTCAACCCCCTCGGGCGACGACTTCGTCAGCTGCGCGACTGGAGGTCCTCGACGCGGTCCAGCAGGCGAGTGAGCATGTCGCCCAGCAGGCCGCGCTCCGCCGTGGAGAGGTCCTGGAGGAGGTCCTCCTCGAAGACCGTGGCCGCGCGCATCGCGTCGAGCCACTTGCTGCGCCCCTCGTCGGTGAGCTCCACGATCACGCGGACCCGGTTCGACTCGTCGCGCTCGCGGGTGACCAGTCCCTCCGCCGTCATGCGGTCGATGCGGTGGGTCATGGCCGCCGGCGTCAGGCCGAGCTGCTTCGCGAGTTCGCTCGGGCCCATGCGGTACGGGGCCCCGGAGAGGACGAGGGCCTTGAGGACCTCCCACTCCGCGTTGCTGATGCCCAGGGCCGCGGTCTGGCGCCCGTACGCGACGTTCATGCGGCGGTTCAGGCGGCTCAGCGCCGAGACCACCTTCTCGACCTGGGGGTCCAGGTCCTGGAACTCGCGCTGGTAGACGGCGATCTGCTCGTCGAGGCTCGGCTCGTGGACGGGCGCAATGCCGTCGGGGGTGTCACCCATGGTCCGAAGTATCGCATGACTCCGTTGGCGTCTAACTCCTTCGATGTGTAGAGTTAAGCATCGAACTTTAGGTGTGAAGACTTCGGGCTTCAGGACTCAGGCAGGTGAAAAGTGACCAGGGTGATGGGCGCTGCGATGCGGCGGATCCAGGCCGGCAACGCGCTGACCGCGTTCGGCATCGGCTTCACGGTTCCGTTCCTCTACATCTACGTGGCGCAGGTGCGGGGGCTCGGCTCGATGGCGGCCACGAGTGCGTTCGTGGCCTTCGCCGTGAGTGCCCTGATCGCGCTGCCCTTCACCGGTCGCGTCATCGACCGCCGCGGCCCCGTCCCCGTGGTCATCGGTGCCGCCGTCGCCGCCTCCGTCGGTGCGCTGTCGCTCGGGCTGTCCACCGGCATCGTGCCGATCCTGCTGTCCGCCCTCGCGCTGGGCGCCGGGCAGGCCGTCATGCAGCCGGCGCTCGCCACGATGATCGTGTGGTGCTCCACCCCGGCCACCCGGACCCGGGCCTTCGCCCTCCAGTTCTTCATGCAGAACCTGGGGCTCGGCATCGGCGGCCTCATCGGCGGCCAGATCGTCGACGAGAGCCGGCCCGGCAGCTTCACGCTGCTGTTCGGCATCGAGGCCGTGATGTTCCTGGTCCTGGCCGGGGTCATCCTCACCGTGCGGATGCCGCACGCGCCCGCCATCACCGACGCCCTGCCCAAGGACCCGGCGCAGGCCGGCGGCGGCTGGAAGCGGATGCTGGAGCACCGGGCCATGGTCAAGCTGCTCGTCCTCGGCTTCGTGATCTTCTTCGCCTGCTACGGGCAGTTCGAGTCGGGTCTGGCCGCCTTCGGCACCGAGGCCGCCCGAATCTCCCCCTCCACCCTCGGCTTCGCGCTCGCCGCCAACACCGGTGCGATCGTCCTCGCGCAGTTCGTCGTGCTGAAGCTGGTCGAGCGGCGCCGCCGGTCGCGGGTGATCGCTCTGGTCGGGCTGATCTGGACCGCGGCGTGGCTCATCGCCGGGTTCTCGGGGCTCGGGCACGGCAGCGCCGTGATGGCCGCCGCCGCGTTCATCACCACGTACGGGCTCTTCGGCATCGGCGAGGCGATGCTGTCGCCGACGCTGGCGCCGCTGGTGGCCGACCTGGCGCCGGAGGGCTCGGTGGGCCAGTACAACTCGGCGTTCGCGCTGGTCAAGCAGATGGCGCTGGCCCTGGGGCCGCTGGGAGTGCCGCTGGGTGCGGGGCTGCCGATGCTGTACGTCGCGGTGTTCGTCGCGGTGTCGCTGGGGATCTCCTGGCTGGCGCTGCGCCTGGGCCGGCAGCTGAGCGCGGTGCAGGACAGGCCGGCGCTGCTGAAGGCGCAGGCGTCGGCGGCCCCGGCGGCGGTGGCCGTACGGGCTGCTGCCGAGCCGGTGGCCGTGTAGGTACGGAGACGGGCAGGCGGCTGCCCGTGGTGAGTGCCTGGGAGTGAAGGGGCCCGGTCTTGTGGACCGGGCCCCTTTCTGCTGCCTTGCGGCTGCCTTCCTGCTGCTTGCGCTACTTGTCCGGCTTCTGGTCCGGCAGGGCGAACTCGCACCAGACGGCCTTGCCCCCGCCGGGGGTGCGGCGGGAGCCCCAGGACGATGCGATCGTCGCGATGATCGAGATGCCGCGGCCGGTCTCGTCGCCCGGTTCGGCGCGGCGGCGGCGCGGGAGGTGGTCGTCCCCGTCGGTGACCTCGACGATCAGGCGGCGGTCGGTGCGGCGCAGCCTCAGCCGCATGGGCGGCGTCCCGTGCTGGAGGGAGTTCGCGACGAGCTCGCTGGCGGCGAGGACGCCGAGGTCGCACAGCTCGACCGGGAAGCGCCAGGAGGTCAGGACGCCCTGGGCGAAGGCGCGGGCGCGCGGGGCCGCCTCGACGCCGCCGAGGAGTTCCAGGGCGGCGTTGTGGAAGAGCTCTGCGTCCGCTCCGGTGCGGTGGGGCTGCTGCAGGACCATGACGGCGACGTCGTCGTCGTGGTCGGCGTCGATGCCGAGGGCGCGCATCAGGCGGTCGCAGATGACCGACGGGGTGCCCTGGGCGCCGGCGAGGGCTCGTTCGAGGGCGGCGACGCCTTCGTCGATGTCCTCGCCGCGGCGCTCGACGAGCCCGTCGGTGTAGAGGACGGCGGTCGAGCCGGGGCCGAGCGCGATGGTGCCGGAGGTGTGGAGCCAGCCGCCGGTGCCGAGCGGCGGGCCGGTGGGGTCGGCTGCGCGGCGTACGGTGCCGTCGGCATCGCGGACGAGGATCGGCAGGTGGCCGGCGGAGGCGTACGCGAGCAGGCCCTCGTTGGGGTCGTGGACGGCGTAGACGCAGGTGGCGATTTGGCTGGCGTCGATCTCGGCGGCGAGGCCGTCGAGGAGCTGGAGCACCTCGTGCGGGGGCAGGTCGAGGCGGGCGTAGGCGCGGACGGCGGTGCGCAGCTGGCCCATGACGGCGGCGGCGCGCACGCCGCGGCCCATGACGTCGCCGATGACGAGAGCCGTGCGGCCGGCGCCGAGGGTGATGACGTCGTACCAGTCGCCGCCGACGGCGGCCTCGGTGCCGCCGGGCTGGTAGGTGGCGGCGATGCGCAGGTCGTCGGGCTGTTCGAGCTCCTGCGGGAGGAGGGAACGCTGGAGGGTGACGGCGGCCTCGCGCTGGCGGCGCTCGCTGGCGCGGAGGCGCTCGACGGCTTCGGCGTGGTCGGTCACGTCGGCGAGGTGGATGAGGACGCCGGTGTGGTGCGGGTGCGCCTCGGCGGCGGGCTCGGGGGCGGCCTTGGGGAACTCGACGGGGGTGCAGGTGACGGTGTACGTGCTGCCGCCGCCGGGTGCGGTGCGGTTCTTGGCGGTACGGGGCTTGCCGCTGCGCTGGACCTGGTCGAGGAGCGGGAGGAGGCCGAGCTCGCCGAGCTCGGGGAGGGCTTCGTGGACGGGGCTGCCGGTGGGGCGGGGGCCGAAGCCGGCGGTGTAGGCGTCGTTGACGTAGGCGACGCGGTGCTCTGGGCCGTGGACGAGGGCGACGAGGGCCGGGAGCCGGCCGAGGACCTCGCGTACGGAGAGCTCGTCGAGGGAGGGCACGGCGGGGACGGTGCCGTGGGCCGTGCCGTGGCCGGGCCCGGTGCCCGGGCCGGTGCCGGTGCCGGCGGCTTGGCCGGTGCCGGCGCCGTGGCCCGTACCGGAGACGGTGGGGTCGGCCGGGCCGCCGTCGGCGGGCACCCCGGGACGGCCGGCGGCGCCGCGGGCTGCCGGGACGGCGCCTTCACCGCGCTTGGCCTGGGCGGCGGCGTGTTCGGACCGGGCGGCGGCGCGGCGCTGCGTTCCGGGAAACCGGGCGCTCCAGCGCGTGAAGTTCACTGCGTTCAAGCCTCGTGGTGTCGCAAGTGGTCGCTGTATCGCTGGGGTGGGTCGCGGGGCGGTGTCACTGGGGGGCGTGTCACTCTGTGCAGGGGTGAGCACACCTATGGTCACACGTCCAGTGTGGCCGACCGCACTGACAGCGTCAGCCCTGACGGTCCTGCGGGGGGTCGGGGGCGGGCGGGGGTGCGGGGGGCCGGTGGCCGCCGCCGGCGGCGAGTTCGAATTCTGCCCTGGGGTGTTCGAGGGAGCCCAGGGAGACGATCTCGCGTGTGAAGAGGCCTGAGAGGGTCCATTCCGCGAGGACGCGCATCTTGCGGTTGAACGTGGGGACCCGGCTGAGGTGGTATACGCGGTGCATGAGCCAGGCGGGGTAGCCCTTGAGCTTGCGGCCGTAGACGTGGGCGACTCCCTTGTGGAGGCCGAGGGAGGCCACGGAGCCGGAGTACTTGTGGGCGTATTCGGTGAGGGCCTCGCCGCGGAGGGCGGCGACGAGGTTGTCCGCGAGGGCCCTGGCCTGGCGGACGGCGTGCTGGGCGTTGGGGGCGCATTCGCGACCGGGCTCGGGGGCGGTGATGTCGGGGACGGCTGCGGCGTCGCCGGCGGCCCAGGCGTGTTCGACGCCGTCGACGGTGAGGAAGGCGGTGCAGACGAGGCGGCCGCGTTCGTTCCTGGGCAGGTCGGAGGCGGCCAGGACCGGGTGGGGTTTGACGCCGGCGGTCCACACGACGGTGCGGGTGGGGAAGCGGGCGCCGTCGCTGAGGACGGCGACGCGGTTCTCGCAGGATTCGAGGCGGGTCTCGAGGCGGACGTCGATGCCACGGCGGCGCAGTTCGCGGACGGTGTAGACGCCGAGTTCGGGGCCGACCTCGGGGAGGATGTGGTCGCTGGCCTCGACCAGCACCCACTTCATGTCCTCGGGCTTGACGTTGTGGTAGTAGCGGGCGGCGTAGCGGGCCATGTCCTCGAGTTCGCCGAGGGCCTCGACGCCCGCGTAGCCGCCGCCGACGAAGACGAAGGTGAGGGCGGCGTCGCGGACGGCGGGGTCGCGGGTGGAGGAGGCGATGTCCATCTGCTCGATGACGTGGTTGCGCAGGCCGATGGCCTCTTCGACGGTCTTGAACCCGATGCCGTAGTCGGCGAGTCCGGGGATGGGGAGGGTGCGGGAGACCGATCCGGGGGCGAGGACGAGTTCGTCGTACTCGATCTCGCGCGCGCCGGTGCCCTCGTCGGCGGTGGCGAGGGTGGTGACGGTGGCGGTGCGCTTGGCGTGGTCGATGCGCTGGGCCTCGCCGATGACGATGCGGCACTTGGGGAGGATGCGGCGCAGGGGGACGACGACGTGGCGGGGGCTGATGGATCCGGCGGCGGCTTCGGGCAGGAAGGGCTGGTACGTCATGTAGGGCTCGGGGGTGACCACCGTGACCTCGGCTTCTCCGGCTCTGAGCTTTTGCTGGAGCTGGAGCGCCGTGTACATGCCGACGTAGCCGCCGCCGACGACGAGGATGCGCGTGGCGGGCTCGGTACCAGGGGCCGTGCCTCGGGAGTTAGCAGCCTTCACCATCCCATGACGCAACGTGGCCGGGAGTTTGTCCACAGGCCTGACGGATTGTGTGACCGGAGGTGGTGGTGGGGCGGGGCTCTCGGACGGCCCGAGCGGGACGGAAGTTCCGCAGGTCAGAGCGTGCGAAGGGGGTGGTCGAGGCGGTGCGGAACGGAAAAGTGGGGGCGAATGCTCCGATCGGGCGGTGCTCGTACGGGGGCTGCCTCTTCTGAATTGACTCTGGCTCAACTATGTTCGTATCCCGTCGAGGAGTAAGACCGGGGCCGCTGACCGTGGCTCACCTCGACGCGAAGGCGGGGATGTCTCCGGGGGGAGACAAGTGATTACCGGGGGATACATATGAACATTTCCGATTTCCATGGTTCTGCGGCCGCGCTCTCGGGCGAGAGCAACGGTCGTGTGATCGCCGGCGGCACCACCACGGCCACGACCGGAGTGGGCCGCTCCACGCCGCTGCGCGTCGACGCCCAGCGGAACCTCGAGCACGTGCTGCGCGCTGCCCGCGAGGTCTTCGGCGAGCTCGGCTACGGGGCCCCGATGGAGGACGTGGCGCGGCGTGCGCGGGTCGGTGTCGGCACGGTGTACCGGCGCTTCCCGAGCAAGGACGTCCTGGTCCGGCGCATAGCCGAGGAGGAGACCGCCCGGCTGACGGAGCAGGCCAAGACCGCGCTCGGCCAGGAGGAGGAGCCGTGGCAGGCGCTGTCGCGGTTCCTGCGCACCTCCGTGGCCTCGGGCGCGGGGCGGCTGCTGCCGCCGCAGGTGCTGCGGGTCCGCTCGGCCGAGGAGGCCGCCGCCGAGGAGACGCCCGAGGTGCGGGTTCCGCAGCAGCGGCAGGCCGTTGCCGGGGGCGTTCCGGAGCTGCGGGTCGTGGGCGGGCGGACCGCCGCCGACGAGCCGTCGGAGGACGCGGGCGCGGGTGCGCTGCTGGAGGTCGTCGGCAAGCTGGTGGACCGGGCCCGGGAGGCCGGTGAGCTGCGGACCGACGTCACGGTGGCCGATGTGCTGCTGGTGATAGCCACGGCCGCACCGGCCCTGCCGGACGCGGCACAGCAGGCGGCGGCTTCGGCCCGGCTGCTCGACATCCTGCTCGAGGGCCTGCGCTCCCGGACGGCCTGACCTTTCGCCAGGCCGGCGTTTGAGGCGGGGGCCGACAGCTCTGCGTGTGTGGAGTTGGCGGCTCTCGGCCTCGAAGCGGGGGGCGAGGCGGCCGGCATCGCTCACTCGAACGAGTGAGGGGCGGTGCGGCGTTTCGCGGGAGGGTGCCCGGACGGGTGGATCGCGTGGAGACGGGTTCGGCGCGCGCCCCCCGTGTGACAGGCTTGAACGGTGTACCGGTTGAGTGTGTCGTGCGGGAACTTCCGCAATGAGCGTTGACGGTCGCGACGAGCCGACCGGCGGTGCCGGCGGCGACGTCGAGGCGGACAGCCCGCCCGTCCGGCAGGTCCCGGCCCAACGGGAACCGCGCGGGCGGCACGCGGCGGCCCGGGGTGCGGCCGGGGGCGAGCTGCCGCCGTCCGACGGCGACTTGATCGCCCGGATGCGCGGCGGACACGACAGCGCGTACGCGGAACTGTTCCGGCGGCACGCCGATTCCGTACGGCGCTACGCGCGGACCTGCTGCCGGGACGGGCACACGGCCGAGGACCTGACCGCCGAGGTGTTCGCGCGGACCCTGCAGGCGGTGCGGGGCGGGGCCGGTCCGGACCAGGCGGTGCGGGCGTACCTGCTGACCACGGTGCGCAGGGTTGCGGCGGCCTGGGCGAAGACGGCCCGGCGCGAGCAGCTCGTGGAGGACTTCGCGGTGTTCGCGGAGCAGGCGGCCGCGGGCACCGAGACCGGCAGCGGGCTGTCCGGCCTGTCCGGGGACGACACGCTCGAACCGGGTGCGGACGTCCGGGCGATGCGCGAGGCCGAGCAGTCGCTGGCCGTGCAGGCCTTCCGGAGCCTGCCCGAGCGGTGGCAGGCCGTGCTGTGGCACACCACGGTCGAGGAGTCCTCGCCCAGTGCGGTCGCCCCGTTGTTCGGGTTGAGCGCCAATGCGACGGCGGTGCTGGCCGGCCGGGCCCGGGAAGGGCTCAAGCAGGCCTATCTGCAGGCGCACGTGAGTTCGGCGCTTAGTGCGGGCGGCGACTGCGCGCGGTACGCGGACCGGCTGGGAGCCCATGCCCGCGGCGGGCTGCGGATGCGGGCCGAGCGGGGGCTGCGCAAGCACTTGGAGGAGTGCGTCAAGTGCCGGCTGGCCGCCGGGGAGCTCAAGGACGTCAACGCGGGTATTCCCGCGCTGCTGCCGGTCGCGGTCATCGGGTGGTTCGCCGCCGGGTACGCGGCGAAGGCCGCCGGGGTGGTGGCCGGTGGGGCCGTGGTCGCCGGCGGGGCGGGGGCTGCTGCGGCTGCCGCTGCCGGGTCGGGCGGGTCGACTGCCGGGGCCGGTGCGGGTGCCGGTGCGGGGGCGGGGGCTGCCGGGTCTGCCGGTGGGGCCGCGGGTGGTGCCGGGTCCGGGAGCGGGGCGGCGGTGGTGTCCGAGGGTCTCGGGGTGTCCGCCAAGGCCGCGCTGGCCGCCGGGATCGCGGTCGCCGCGGCTGCCGGGGTGGTGTTCGCGCTCGTCGGGGACGATCCCGAGCCGGTGCCCCAGGCGAAGCCCGCTCCGGGCGTGGCGGCGCCGGCGGTGCCCTCGCCGGGGCCGCCGTCCCCGGCCGTGTCGGAGCCGCCGACCGCTCCGGACCCCGTACGGCCCGGGCCGCGGCCGGCCTCGGCCCCGCCTTCTCCTTCTCCTTCGGCTCCGGTGTCCGCTGCCGTGCCGCAGCCGGCGCCGCCGTCGCCCGCTGCGCCGGAGCCCTCGCCGTCGAAGGCGCCGAGCGCCTCGACCGGTTCTGCTCCCCCGAAGCCCTCGCCTTCGCCTTCGCCGACCGCGGTCAAGCCGGTGCAGGGCTTCCCGCTGGCCCGGCTCGACCACGCCGCGGTCGGCGACCACAGCAGGCCCGAGGTGCAGACCTGGCGCAGCAGCTGGGTGTGGCAGCGCTGGGGGCTGCGGATCGCCGATCGACACTACGCGCAGGGCATCACGGTGAACTCCCGTTCCTCGGTGGAGATCACCCTCAACCGGCAGTGCACTGCCTTCTCGGCGCGGGCCGGGGTGGACGGGCTGTCGCTGTTCACCGACGGCACCGTCCGGTTCTCCGTGTACGCCGACGGTGAGCGGCTGTGGCGGTCGGAGCCGCTCGGGTACGAGGACCGGGCCGCGCCGGTGAACGTGTCCCTCGCCGGGCACCGGACGCTGCGGCTGGTGGTGGAGCCGGCCGGGCAGGGCAGGCTGCCGACGCTGGCGAGCTGGGCCGATGCGGTGATCAGCTGCCGGTGAGCAGGGCCGCCACCTCCGGCGGGGACAGCAGTTCCCCTGCCGCCGCCTCGCGGGCGTGGTGCTCCAGGCCGAGGGCTGCGCGGGTCCGGGCCGGGAGCTCGGACACCGCCGTCTGCTCGGGGACCGAGCGGGGGTGGCCCGCGCGCCAGGCGGTGGCCGCCGCCAGGACCCGTACGCTCGCGGCAGGGCGGCCGGCGGCCTCCAGCAGGACGGCCGCGGTGTCGGCCATCGAGGCCAGGACCCGTTCGGCGCAGCGCGCGGCGACCGCAGCGGCCAGAGCGGGCCCGATCCGGGCGAGGCCGGCCGCCGGACCCTGCTCCCGGGCGGTGAGGAGGGCGTCGACGTTGTCGAGGCCGGCGGTGAGCTGCGGGGGCACGGGTGCGTCCGGGACGGCGGCGCGGGCGAGGTCGTACCGGTCGCGGGCCTGCGCGAGGTCCCCGTGGGCCATGGCGATCAGCGCGGCGAGCAGGCCGCCGTACGCGCGGATCTCGTGGCCGGTGCCGTGCTGCTCGGCCTCCCGGTGTGCGTCGGCGAGCAGCCGCTCGGCTTCGGCGTAGTCGCCCTGGCAGAAGGCGGTCTCCGCGATGCGGGCGATGGCGAAGGGGCTCTCGGTGTGGGCCCCGACCTCGCGGGCGAGGCGCAGGCACTCCTCGTACTCGGTGCGGGCCCAGTCGTAGCGGCTGCGGGAGAGGGCGACCTCGCCGGCGGCGCTCGCGACCTGGGAGCGGATCCAGCGGTCGCCGACCCGGCCGGCGATCTCGTGGAGTTCGGCGAGGTCGGCGTCGACGGTGGACAGGCCGCCGGTGGTGTCGATGGCGACGTGGGTGCGGAGCATGAGGGTGACGCCGAGTTCCCAGTCACCGCCGTGGCGGCGGCAGTTCGCGACGGTGGCGTCGAGGCCGGCCCGGAAGTCGGGGGTGGCGCCGGTGAGGAAGCCGGTCATCGGCCAGAGCATGGCGGGGAAGCGGGCCGCCTCGGGGCCGCCGCGGCGGAAGACCTCCCGGAGGCGGTCGGCGAGGGCGACGTGCCAGGGGGTGGTGAACTCCTCGGGCGGGCGGCCGTCGGCGTCCAGGTTGAGGCGGAGCAACTGCAGCCGCATGAGGCGCCAGTAGGCGGGGGTGCCCTCGGGCGGTTCGGTGGGGGTGAGGGCGGCGATACGGGCGGACCATCGGGCGCCTTCGCGGCGGTAGTCGCGCAGCCACCAGAACCAGCCGAGGGCGAGGGCGAGGCGCTGGGCGGCCTCGGTTGCCGCGGGCTCGGTGGCTGCGGTCTCGGCGGTTTCGGTGGCTGCGGTTTCGGTGGTGTGGAGGAGTGCGGCGCGGAGGTTGTCGAGTTCGGTCTCCATGCGGCGGATCCAGGGGAGTTGGGCGGCGGAGCGCAGGAGCGGCTCGGCCTCCTCGGCGAGGGCCAGGAAGTGCGCGGCGTGGCGGGCGGCGGTGGCGAGGCGGTCGGTGGCGTGCGCGGCCGCGCGCTCGGCGGCGTACTCGTGGATGGTTTCGAGGAGGTGGTAGCGCATGCCGTCGGGGGTGGGGGCGGCGATGACGAGGGACTTGTCGACGAGGGCGCCGAGGGCGTCGGCGATGTCGACGGGCCGGCCGTCGCCGTCGCCGTCGCCGTCGGTGCAGACGGCTTCGGCGGCGGCGAGGTCGCAGCCGCCCGCGAAGACGGACAGGCGGCGAAGGACCGCCCGTTCGGACTCGTCGAGGAGGTCCCAGGACCAGTCCACGACCGCGCGCAGGGTCTGCTGGCGGGGCAGCACGGTGCGGGCGCCGCCGGTCAGGAGGCGGAAGC
>NZ_JBEYXK010000160.1:0-11020 GCF_040645035.1 Streptomyces sp. NPDC046876
CGCCGAGGCCAGAACGCTCTCGGGCGGGCTGACCAGATGCCTCCTGTTCGACCGCGCCCCGCGTGGCCGGCGTACCGAGGTCCGCATCCTCGCCGAGGCGCCCCAGGGCGGCGGCTATGGTGACGCCCTCCTCGTAGCGCTCGAAGACGAGCGGGTCGATGTAGGAGGCTCGGCAGACGGCCGGGGTGTTGCCCAGGTAGTCGCTGACCTCCCGTACCGCCCGGGCGGTGGCCCGTTTGCGGGCGGACGGGCCGGCGTCGGCGGTGCGGGCGGAGACGGCGAGCGCGACGGCGGCGAGGACGGTGGCGTGCCAGGTGCGGAAGTCCTTGGCGGTGATGTCCTGCCCGGAGCGTTCCCGCAGGTAGGCGTTGAGGTCCTCGGCCCGTACCTCGTGCCAGGTGCTGCCCTCCCGGTACGCGAAGAGCCGTGGCCCGGGCTCGCGCCGGCGCAGCAGGGCGCGGACGACGGCGAGGGCCGCGTCGTCCACGAGGGCCCGGTGCTGGCGGCGGCCCGATTTGGCGGGGAAGTCCAGACAGACCTCGCCGCGCCGGCACTCGGCGTGCTCGCGCAGCAGGGTGGTCAGGCCGTAGCTGTCGTGGTCGCGGGCGTAGCGCTCCCCGCCGATCCGGAAGAAGCCCAGGTCGAGGAGGCGGGCGGCGCAGGCGAGGACCCGGTCCCGGCCGAGTCCTCGGCCGGCCAGGTCCTCGTCGACTGCCCGGCGCAGGCGGGGCAGGCTGCGGGCCACCCGGCGCACGTGCTCGTGCTTGGCCTCCTCGCGCTGCTCGCGGAACCGCTCGTGGTACAGGTACTGGCGGCGCCCGGCCGCGTCGGTGCCGAGGGCCTGGATGTGCCCGTTGGGCCACGGGCAGATCCACACGTCCTGCCAGGCGGGCGGGATGACCAGCCGGCGGATCCGCTCGCGCTCCTGCGCGGCGACGGCGCTGCCGTCGGCACTGAGGTAGCGGAAGCCGCGGCCGTGCCGGACCCTCCGCAGGCCGGGCCGGTGCGGGTCGCTGGTGCGCAGTCTGGTCACGTCGCCACGTCACGTCACTGAGGTCGCGTCACTGGGGTCGTCACGTCACGGCTCAAGACTCAGGCCCCAGGCCAACGTCAGGCCTCAGGCCTCAGGCCTCAGGGCTCAGGGCTCAGGGCTCAGGGCTCAGGGCTCACGGCTCGGCCGACGCCGGCAGTGCGCCGCGTCCGGTGGCCGAGCCGGGGCAGGGGCCGGCTCAGCGGCCCAGGGCCTCCTTGAGCTCGGCCTTGTCCATCTGGGAACGGCCCTTGATGTTCCTCTTCTTCGCCTCGTTGTACAGCTGCTCCTTCGTCGGTCCCTCGGAGCCGCTGTGCGACCGCTGGCCGCCGCGCTTCGAGGACGACATGTCCTGGGTGGAGGAGCGGCTCGAGGTCTTCGACTCACCGGAACGGGCGCGTTCCTTGTTCACCGTCCGGGCGGCGATCTCCTTGGCCCGCTTCTCCGACTCGCCGCGGTCCTGCGCGGACTCCTTGATGTGCTCGTACTGTCGTTCCCGCTTCGGGGATGACCCTCGGGGCATCGTCTTCACGTTCCTTCCTCGTACGGACCGGCTCCCTGCCGGTCCGGTCGGGCGTCTACCCGCTTCGGCCGCGGTCATGGCCGACGGCGCGGCTCGCCTTCCGGGCCGTCAGCCGGCCGGGCTCAGGTGGTCAGCCGGCTGTTCGGGCCCTCGCGGCCGTCGGCCTCGTCCTCGTTGAACCAGTAGTCGCCCGCGGCGAGGTAGCGGAACTGGTGCACCCGCTGCGGTTCCAGCCGCACGGTGACGGCGCGGGTGCCGTCCGGGCGCGGGGTGAGTGAATGGGCGCCCGGCGTCCAGTCGTTGAAATCGCCGACGACGCTGACTTCGCCCGCGGGCTCGTCGGCGGGCAGGACGAAGGTCACCTCGGTGCGGTTCTTGCGGGCGCTTCGTTGCAGCACGAACGTTCCTCCTTGTTCCTTGCACAGGGTCGGTCCAGGTGTACCGCGCGCGACGGCCCCGCCGCCGGGCCGCGCCCGCGGGATGCGCCACCCGGCGGTTTCGCTCAGCGGCCCGCCCACCGCCGGGTATCCCGGCGGGAGCGCCTGGTGAGCCGGAAAACGAAGTCGACCCGTATCACCCGGACGGCGGGGCCCGGCCGACGCCGCCGGTGCGCGCCGCACGCGCGGGTGCCGTTACCCCCGCCGCATCTTCTTCGATCCGCCCTTGGGGTCGACGCCCGTGAACGCCGAGTCGTCCTTGCCCCCGCTCGGCCGCTGGGAACGGCCGCGGGTCCCCATGTCGTGGTGGCCCTTCTGGCCTCCGCGGGCATGGTCCTCGCCGCTCTTGCCGGTGCTCTCGACCGGGGTCCCCTCGTCGACCGCCGCCCGGGACGACCTGCCCTTGCGGGCCTTGCCGGAGCCGGAGGCGTGCTTCTCGGGAGAGTCGAACGAGCGCCGCGCGCTCGGGTTGTCCTGCTTGTGTGTCGCATCGACGTCGGGCGACCAGCCGTGCTGCTCGGTCCCGTCGTGCCGGCCCGGTCCCTCACCGTGCGGTACGTGTGACTTGGGCGTGCTGGACATGAGCCGTTCCTCCTCTCGTGTGGCCCCCTCGGGCCTGCGCCTGCCCCGGCGGGCCCCGGTCAACCCGTCCGCGGCCGGCGGACCGGGGAGCGGGGCTCGCGGTACGGGGACCGGGGGCCCGCCGGTGACGTGTCCGCAGGCCGGGCACGGGTAGGCGGTCACGTGGCTGCGTCCGCAAGCGGTCCGAAGGAGGAGCACCGTGAACAGCACACCGACGAACCGGGACGGCGGGGCCCCCGACCCGACCACCCTGTATCCCCGGCCCGATTTCCCGGCGCAGGACCAGGAGCCGCCCGGCCTGACCCGGCCGATGGAGCCGGTGCCCGACCACGGCGAGGAGTCGTACCGCGGCAGCGGACTGCTCGTGGACCGCAAGACCGTGGTCACGGGCGGGGACTCGGGCATCGGGCGGGCGGTGGCCCTCGCGTTCGCCCGCGAAGGCGCCGACGTCCTGTTCACGTACCTTCCGCAGGAGGCGGAGGACGCCGACCGGACCATGCGTCTCGTGCAGGAGTGCGACCGCAAGGCGGTGGCGGTCCCCTGCGACCTGCGGGAGGAGGAGAGCTGCGCAGCCGTGATCGAGCACGCGGTCGCGGAGTTCGGGCGGATCGACGTCCTGGTCAACAATGCGGCGCACCAGATGGCACAGCCGGAGGGGATCTCCCGCATCACCACGGAGCAGTTCGACCGGGTCGTGCGCACCAACCTGTACGCCATGTTCTGGCTCTGCAAGAAGGCACTGCCGTACATGTCCGCGAGGGCCAGCATCATCAACACGGCGTCCGTGCAGGCCTACAAGCCGAGCCCGGCGCTGCTGGACTACGCCATGACCAAGGGCGCCATCGTCACCTTCACCCAGGGCCTGGCGCAGATGCTGGCCGAGGACGGGATCCGGGTGAACGCGGTCGCCCCGGGGCCGGTGTGGACTCCGCTGATCCCCGCGACCATGCCGAACCCCCAGGAGTTCGGCAAGCAGAGTCCCCTCGGGCGGCCGGCGCAGCCCGCGGAGATGGCCCCCGCCTATGTGTTCCTGGCGTCCGAGCGGGCGAGCTACATCACCGCCGAGATCCTGAACGCCACGGGCGGCACTCCCCTGCCCTGACCACTGCGGCCCTGCCCCGCTCCGCTCTGCCCTGCCCTGCTCTGCTCTGCTCTGAGTCAGCCTTCCGGGGGCTGTTCCTCCTCGACGACGTGTACGGCCGCCTCCTCGGCCGAGGCGGCACCTCCGTCGATCCCGGTGTCCCGGGCCACCACGGAGATGTGCCGGACCGGCGGGGTCTCCTCGACGGCCGCCATCCGGCCGGCCCGCTCACGGCCCGCCGTGGTGGTGTCCCCGGCCGGATCGCCGGTGAGGTCCTCGCTCCGCTCGTCCTGCTCGTCGCCGGATCCCTCCACGACCACCGGCGCGCCGCCGACGGCGAGGGCGTCCTCGGCCAGGTCCTCCCCCGGGTTCGACTCCGAGTCGCGGGCTGCTTCCGCCTCGGCCTCGTCCGCTTCGGGCTCCTCCTGGGCCAGTCGCTGGTCGAGGGTCTCGCCGGCCCGCTGCTCGCCGGCCGTGGTGCCGTGCCGGGTCGCCGCGAGCGGGCGGTCGGGCGGTGAGTAGCCGGTGTCCAGGGTCTCGTCCAGGCCCGGCTCACCGAGGGCGTTCTCCATGTCCGGCTGCGATTCGCCGGGCTCCGCCTCCACCTGGGGCTGGTAGACGCTGTTTCCTTGGGCTTCGGTCCCGCTCATGGCGGTGCCTCCTCTCGGGGTGTGATGCGCTCACCGGCGCCGCGCCTGCCCGGCGCGGACTCACAGGTCGGGCGCGTGCGCCTCGTCGTCGTCCGCATCGGACCGGCGGCCGGCGGAGTGACACGTCTCCAGGAGGTCGAGCATCTGCTCCATGACCGTGCCGAAGTCGTGCCAGGGGCTCGCCGGACCCTCGTCCGACCGGTGACCGGTCCCGCCCCTGTGACTGCTTGCCATGGACGGCATCGTGATCCACTCCTCTGATCGGTTCCGGTCCCCGACCTGCCGCGCGGCCCGCGGGGCGCCTGCGGGAAGCTGCGTCTTCCCCCGATCGGAACACTCATGCGGCGACGGCTCTGCGGCGGGGCGGACCGCGCCGGGCGCGGCGAAGCGGCATGCCGGGGCGGCACGGCAATCGGACCTGACGAGCCCTGCGGGGGCCGTCAGGTCCGATGCGGGTCCCCTGCGGAAGGGGACGGGTGCCGGCCGGTGGTCGGGGCAGGGACCGGCCGCCACCGGGGCCGCACGTGCGCCGAGGCGCGGTGCGGGCATGGCCTTTCGGGTGCGCACCGGGCGTCTTTCCCGTTCCGGCCGGCCCAAACCTGCGCCGTTCCGGGCGCGAACGCGTGCGCGCGCGGGGCGGGTACGGGTCCGGTCCGCGGCAGGTGTGGTCCGGGCCGGACGGGGGCAGACCCGGGGTACGGGGCGTGAGCGAAGGAGCCGCGCCCCGGCCAGGTCCGTACCGGCCGCTCGGGTGCCGCGTTCCGTGTGGTGTGCAGGACCGAAGGGAAACCCCTCCGATGGATGCGATCGTGCTGTTGCGTGAGGACCACAAGACCGTCGAGAAGCTGTTCAAGCGCTTCGAGAAGACCGAGGACGAGGACCGGGCCGAGCGCCGCGAGATAGCGGACACGGTGATCGAGGAGCTGACCGTCCACGCGTGGATCGAGGAGCAGCTCTTCTACCCGGCCGCGCGGGAGGCCGCGCCGGACACGACCGACCACGTGCTGGAAAGCGTGGAGGAGCACCACGCGGTGGTGTGGATGCTGTCCGAGCTGAAGGACATGGACCCGGCCGACGAGCGGTTCAAGGCCAAGATGAGCGTGCTCATGGAGAACGTCCGCCACCACGTCGAGGAGGAGGAGAAGGACTGGTTCCCCGACGTGCGCAAGGCCATGGGTCGCAACCGGCTGACCGAGCTCGGCGAGCGGATGGAGGCGGAGAAGGCGAACGCTCCGCGTGATCCGCTGACCGTTCCCAGTGCCGAGAGCAGTTGACCCGTCGGGCCGCCGTCGCCGCCGTGGCGCGGCGGCCGTACCGGCCGGCTGTGGAGGGTGTGCCTTGCCGGCCGGCCGCGGTGAGGTGGACGCGTCGGCCTCGAGCCGGTCCCGGGACACGGGCCGCATGTCGACGGTGGTCCCGGGCCGGCCCCGCAGGAGCCCCGGTCCGCCGGACGGTGAGCTCGCGCAGGGTGAGAGGTTGCGGCGGATCTCGCCGGGGCGGACGGACGAGCACGGCAGGCCCTCGGTCCGGGCCGGTGCGCCGGGGGCGCCGCCAGTTCGGCAGCCGCCTCTCGGTTGCGCCAGTCGAACCGTTCCCGTCGGCTTCGGTAGTCGGCGGGGCCGTCCCGAAGAGGGCCGCCAGTGCGGACTCTTCCAGGGCTCCGAGCGTGGCCAGTTCGCAGACCGCGGCAATGGCGAGTCCCGTGACGGCCAGGGCGCGTGGGAGGAGGCGGGCGAGCAGCCCCGGCACGGTCAGCCCGGCGACGAGCAGGCCGAGCAGGCCGAGCAGGACCAAGTGGCCGGGGCCGCCGAGGCCGAAGGCCGGGTACTGCAGGGCCCGTACCGGCTCGGGCCGTTCCGTCACCTTCGGGCCGGGAGAGCACCCGGAGGACGAGCCCGGAACAGGCGAGGAAGGCCGAGGCGAGCACCCCGCCGGCGAGGGCGATGGTGGCGCCGGGCGCCCGGACGCCGAGCTTGGGCAGGCGCGCCGAGACGGTGGCGGCGTAGATCGCGAGCGGGACGGACGCGGCGAACTGCAGGGCGCCCGAGACGCGGGTGGCGTCGGTGTGGTCGCGGAAGTACGCGGTGATCGGGTCGACGGCGCCGAACGGTGAGGGGAAGGGTCGGCCGTCGGCCAGCAGGGCGCGCAGGACGAGTCCGGCGAGGAACAGCGCGGTGAGCCGGGCGCTTCGCGGAGCGGGTCGGGGAGCTGGGGCTGACCCCGGCGGACGTCGGGCTGCTGCGCATGATCGCCGGGCAGCCGGGCCGCAGTCAGCGGTCCGTCGCGGAGGATTTGGGCGTCGTACCCAGCCGCGTCGTGGATCGACGGCTAGGAGGGAAAAGGGCTGGTCGAACGGCGGCGCAGCGCCGAGGACCGCCGCAACCACGAACTGCACCTGACCGACGAGGGCCAGCGCACCCTCGGCGCCGTCTCGGGCGCCGCGGCCGCCCATGGGGCGCGCTCCTCGCCGGGCTCGACCCGGCGGAGCGGGCCCAGCTCCTGGAGCTGCCGGACCGTCGCGGCGGAACAGAGTTGACCTCCGGCGTGCACCGGGGGCTACCGCATGCTCGACAAGCCCCGGCGGGGGCGGGGCTGACCGCCCGGACCCCATGCGTACTCAGCGGGCGGACTGCAGGCTCGAATGGTCCGGCTTGGCGTCGGGGGCCGGTGCGGCCGGATCGACGGTCAGCGTGATGGCGGTCGCGGACAGCACACTGGCCAGGGCGAGGCCGGCGGCGAGCCATCGGGAGCGCGGGGCCCTCCGGTGCCGGGCCCTGTCCCGGTGCAGCCGCGGGCGCGGGGCGGCGCCGGCGGCGGCGGCAGGATCTGCGGCGGCCGCGGGTCCGGCCGCGGGGTGAAGGGCCTGCTCCTGGGGTGCGAAGTACCGTTTCATCGGGGAGTCCGGGGTCCTCAGTAGGTGAAGCACTCGGTGTGGATACGGGCGGAGGGGACGCCCGCCCTGATCAGTGCCGCGGTCGTCGCATCGGCCATGCCGGGCGGCCCGCAGAGGTACACGTCGTGGTCGGACAGGTCGGGGACGAGTGCACGCAGGGCCTGGGGGGCGAGCGGGTCGTACGCCGCGTCCGATCGTCCCACCAGGTAGTGCAGTGCCGCCTGGCGGTCCTCCGCGATGGCCTCCAGCTCCTCGCGCAGCACGAGTTGGTCGGCCTCGCCCGCGCGGTAGAGCAGGGTGAGGTCGCCGGGGGCGGCCGGCAGGGACTCGAACAGCGCGCGCATCGGGGTGATCCCGATGCCGCCGGCGATCAGCAGCACCTTGGGGCGGGTGCGCCGCCGCTGGGTGAGTGCACCGAACGGGCCGGTCGCGAGGACCCTGGTCCCGGGCCGCAGTCCGCGGATCCGCCGGGTGTGCCCGCCGAGCGCCTTCACCGTGATGCGGAGGCGGTCGTCGCGGGCGGGCGCGGAGAGGGAGAAGGGCAGGGCGGTGTGCCACAGGCCGCCCGCCAGGAAGCGCCAGCGGAAGAACTGGCCGGGCTCCGCCCGCAGTTCGCGCAGCCGGTCCCCTTCGATGGTGACCGACACCACGCCGGGGCCCTCCTGTCGGACGGTGGCCACGCGCAGCCCGTGCCGCAGGGCCTGGCGCACCGGGACGACGCCGCGGTACCAGGCGAGCAGGACACCGACGACGGTGTGGAGCAGGGCCCAGAACCAGGTGGTGCAGCCGGTGACGCACACGTCGGGTCCGGCGATCTGGTGGGCGAAGCCCAGCGCGGCAGCGAGGTAGGTGAGCAGGTGGACGCCGCGCCACGTCTCGTGCGAGACCCGGCGCCGTACGGCCCGGACGGAGCACGCGCCCGCGGCTGCCAGCAGGGCGGCCGCGACGAACGCGGCGGCGAGGGCCGGGTACCGGAAGAGGGCCGCCGTGGCGGTCAGCAGGTCGGTTCCGGTGCGCAGGGCGTACACGACGAGGGCGAAGAGTCCGTGGGCGCCGCACAGGAGCAGGACCCAGCGCCCGCCGAAGGCGTGCCAGCGGGCGAGGCGGTCGGCGCCCACCCCGTGCTCGACGGCGGGTACGCGCGCCATCAGGAAGAGCATGACGAGGATCCCGTACCCGGCGAGGAGGCCGGTGAGGTGCGCGGCCGCCCCCATCAGCTCGTCGGGCCGGGCGGAGACGTGCACCTGGGCCGCCCACAGCAGGGTGACGGCGGCCGCCCCGGCGGCCAGGCCGGCGCGCAGCCGCTCGGGGGCGGTCCTCATGCGCGCCGCACCGTGCCGGCCGGGGTCGGGCGGTCGGGAAGAGTGCTCGGGAGAGTCATGCCGGGTCCGTTTCACTCGCTGGTCGGAGGGCGTAGCAACGGCAACTATGTGCAAACTCGCTCGCGCCAAGCAATCTCAGAGCACGCGGAATGACATCCGTCACGCGCAAAATTCTGGGCGAGATGTCCATATTTCAGGCGGTATGAGTACCACACTTCGGTGGGACGGTCGCAGCCCGCGCGAGCTGATTCACCTTTGCATCCACGCAGGGCAGCGAAGCGACAAGGGGCCGGCTAGCACATCCACAGGCAGGGCTTGGAGAACTCTTTACGCGTGTGCCGAGCACCACCCCGGCGCCCCTTATGGACAGGATGTCCCCTGTGTCACCCTGTCCGGGCGAACCGGGTCATCCTGCGCAGCAGGGCCCGGCGGATCGACACGGAAACGCGAACGCCCATGCCCCTGCCCTTCCCGCCCCACGCCGTATCCGCCGCGGTGGCCGCCGCGGTGGCCGCCGCCGCGACCGCCCTGCTGGCGGGCTGCGCCCCCGAAGCCGCCGCCCGCGAGGGGGCCCCGACGTCCGGTACCCCGGCCGCTGCTTCGACTACGGCTTCTGCTTCTGCTTCTGCTTCGACTACGGCTACGGCTACGGCTACGGCTACGGCTTCCCCTTCGGCCCCTGTTTCGCCCGCGGCGCAGTCCCCCGCGCCGGCAGCCGACGCACGACCCCGGACCTCCGTGCTGTCCATACCCTCCATAGGCATTGCCGGGCTCCGGGTGGTCCCGTACGAGGGGACGACCGACGACGCGCCCGGCACCCGCATCCAGGACCAAGGCCTCGCCGCCAGCCCGCACGGGGAGCGGGGCGGCGTCGGGCCCGGGCAGATCGGCAACTTCCTGATCACGGCACACCGCCTGTCGGCCGGGGGGCCGCTGCACGGCCTGCCGGCGCTCAAGGAGGGGGACACGGTGCTCGTGACCGCGGACGGCGTGGCGTACACGTACGAGATCGTCGCGACCCGCTCGACGTCCTTCCGCTCGGAGCGCTCACTGAGCGAGCAGCGTGCGGCGGTGCCGGGGACCCCCGGTGCGACCGCGACGCAGGCCATGATCACGATTTCGACGTGCGCCACGCCGGAGGACCACGCCGCGGGCAACTTCTGGAGCGATCCGCAGGGCAATCCCGAGCACCGCATCGACAAGGTGGGCGTCCTGCGCCGGACGGCCGCCGCCGCGGCCACCCCGTGACATACGTCACGCCGGCGGAGCCGGGCGGGAGGGGTGTGTAGGAGGGGCCGGCCCGCCGACATTTCGATATTTGTCTGTTTTGGACTCGACATTCCCCTCTCCTGCACAATCGGAATCCGACGCACTCCCCCTCGGGGCCGCAACTCCGCCGATTGCCGCGCTTCTGACGCGCCGCCAAGTGAATGCGGGGCTTTCACGCCGCGGCAATACATGATCTCCGGCTCGTTTCAAGCCGCGTTCCGGATCTTCTCTGCGTATTCAGGGCGAAAACTTGCCAGGCCGTTCCCGGATTACCAAGAATGGCGGATCTCCGAGGCCTTGCAGTTCATGCTCCGGAAGCTTCGCGATCACCGAGTGAGGTCACGCATGCAGAAGCACCGCAAGAAGAAAAAGCACTACAGGAAAATCGCCATCGCCGTCGGCGCTCTGGGAATCGTCGGCATTCCCACGGCGGCCATGGCCTGCCTGGCACCGCAGGAAACCGTCCACGCCCGGCACGCCGGACGGGGTGAATGGCACCCGCGGCACGGGCACGGCTACGGCGCGCCTTGGGCCACTCCCGGTTCCGAGGCTCCCGTGGTCCCGGTGGCGGAGAGCAGCAGCCCTGCCCCCGCCGAAAGCAGCCCCGAAGCGACCGAACAGCCGGTCGTGCAGATATCCCGGGCGCCGCAGCAGCCGTCGGCGAAGCCGACGACGGTGAGCACGAAGCCGCAGGCGCCTGTCGCCCCCAAGCCCGTCGCCGCCCCGGCCTCCCCTGCCCCGGCCTCCCCTGCGACGGCTTCCGGTGCCGTCGCCGAGGTCCTGGCGCTGGTGAACAAGGAGCGCGCCGCCGCCGGCTGCCCGGCGGTCACCCTCAACGCGCAGCTGACCAAGGCCGCGCAGGACCACAGCACGGACATGGCCCAGCACGCCACCATGTCCCACACCGGATCCGACGGATCCGACCCGGGCCAGCGCATCACCGCCGCGGGGTACACGTGGAGCTCGTACGGCGAGAACGTGGCCTACGGGTACAGCACTCCGGCGCAGGTCATGGACGGCTGGATGAACAGCCCGGGGCACCGGCGGAACATCCTCGACTGCTCCTACAAGGAAATCGGCATCGGCCTCGCGCAGCCGAATTCCTACTGGACGCAGGACTTCGGTTCGGCGCGCTGAGGCCGCTGAGCGGTAGGTCCTTTTCGGGTGCTCCGATGAACGCTACAGCCTCGGAACAGGTCGCCGTTCGGACAATGGCTCGCGGTTGCCCCGTGG
>NZ_JBEYXK010000161.1:0-10900 GCF_040645035.1 Streptomyces sp. NPDC046876
AGGACGAGGGCGCCGGGGTGGGAGGTGCCGAAGGTGTAGAAGAGGTCGCTCATCCCGAACTCGTCGACCGAGGACCGCGTGGCGCGGCCCTGCATCTCGTCGAAGCCGATGGTGGTCCGCACGGCGCCCGCCCGGTGGTCGCGGACCGTCAGCTCGTCCGGGATCAGCGGGTGCAGGCGGTACGCGGAGACGAACTCCTCCGTCATGGAGAACGGGGCCGCGTGGTGGTCGGTGGGGGAGCCGAGGATGCCGCTGAGCATCTCTCCCGTGCCGATGCGCCCGAAGGTCTTGCTGACCCAGCGGGGCAGTACTCCGTACCAGTTGGCGTTCATCGCGTGGTGCAGTACGGGCGTGTCGAGGATCCCCGGGGTCCACTCCACGGTGTGGATCTTCGCCATCAGTGCGGTGTTGACCAGCCGCGCGGTGTGGAACAGCCGCTCGTCGTCCCACGTCGGACGGTGGGAGCGCAGGAAGTCGCAGATCGCGTTGTGCTCCTTGGCGAACAGCGTGTGCAGCAGCGACAGCCCGGCCCAGTAGTCGCTGTTCATGCCGGTCCAGTCCAGGCACTCCTTGCCGGGGCGCGGGTCGGCGGGCAGCCGGCCGTCCTCCACGATGAGCCGCCCGCCCTCGCCGGTGCGCAGGGCCCGGCAGCGCTCCTCGTCCGAGCCGTAGATCTGCGAGCCGTCCCACCAGTGCGTCACCGTGTTCTCGTAGGTCGGCGGGGCGTCCGCCGCGGTGTGGGCGACGGGGTCGGGGCGGGTGCGGTTGATGCGCATCGGGCAGGTGCCGCCGTGCTCGGCCCAGTCGTCGTCCTCGGCGAGCGGGACGGTGAACGGCTCGGCCTCCTCGTTGTCGCCGTGGTTGGCCCAGCCGTGGTTCTCGAACTGGATCCAGGCCGCCGCCAGCAGGTTCAGCGTCGGCGCCGGGACGAAGCCCCTGCGGGCCAGCAGCTGCCTGCTGATCTCGCGCGGGCTGGGCGACATCAGGGCCTCGTCGCCCTCCGGGAAGACCAGGTCGAGCGGGGCGTTGCGGTCGAGCCGGGTGCCGACCCGGCCCATGTCCTCGTCGTACGGGTCGTAGCCCGAGCCGTCGTACGAGCGGTACGGCAGCAGGGTCGAGGTGGCGCGGCGGCGCCGCTCGCCGCCGGCGCCGTAGGTGTCGTACAGGTTCTTGCGGCGCAGGTCGTCGCGGAGCACCCGCAGGTTCAGCAGCCCGAGCGGCAGTGGCAGTTCGTGCCACTCGCGGACCTCGTTGACGCGGGCGAACGCGGCCGAGCCGAGGCGTTCGAGGAAGCCGGGCGGGCAGGGGCCGGGCGGCTGCGGCGGACGGGAGCCCTGCCCGGGCAGGCCCGCGGTGCCCGGGGCCGGCGCGGACGGTCCGGGGGCCGGCCCGGTCTGCTCGGTGGAGGCGGTGTCGGTCATGGTGTTCCTCGGCATCGGCGGTGGGTTGCAGGGGAGGGGGTCGCGGGAGGCGGGCCGGTGGCCCGCACTCAGCGGTCGTACAGCCGGAAGAAGCGGGCGGCGCCCACCCGGCCCCGGTACGGGGCGAGTTCGGCGTCCACGTGGGCCCGGGCGTCGGGCACGTCGTGCTCCAGGTTGTGCGCGTACCGCTCGGCGGCATGGCACAGCGGGAAGGCGTGCGTGTCGTCGGTCCACGTGAACTCGGTGAACTGCTCCGGCAGCGGGTACGGGGACACCGAGGACCGGCCCTCCAGGCTGGGCACCACGTCGTGCTCGTTGACGAGCGAGCAGACCCGGGTCCGCGGATCGGCGGGCCGCTTGCCGTCGACGGGCGAGCCGATCGCGACCACGTGCGTGACCCGGTACACCGCGCAGAAGTCCGGGTCGGCAGCCAGGTTCATGGCGGTGATCCCGCCCAGGCTGTGCCCGACGAGCGCCACCTGCGCCCCCGAGGGCACCACGTGGCGCAGCGCCTTGCACACCGCCCTGGAGTACGGGGTCGAGGGCCTGGCCACCGCGTGCACGGCGCCCAGCAGGTCCTGCGGGCTCTCGCCGCGGAGCCCCGACATGCCGGCGAGCTGGACCACGTACCGGCGGATGCCGTCGGGGCCCGTGACCGGCTGGACCAGCAGCGTGCCGTCGGTGCCGACCGTGTCGATGTTGCGGACGTACCCGGCGATGGTGCCGGTGGTGTCGAGGCGGTCCGCGAGCGCGGGGGCCGGGATGACGGGCTCGGCCCGGCCTGGACCGCGGTCGAGGAACGCCCACACGCGGGCGCCGACGCCGAGGACGGGTTCGGCGCCGGTCAGGGTGCGGCCGGTGGCGACCTCCCAGCCCGCCCCGTCGTTGAGCGGGTTCTCGTCGGTGAGCGCGTTCCAGGCGAGGATGTCCGCGAAGGCGGGCGCGAGCAGCGCGAAGGTGCGCTCGGCGCCCTTGCGGCCGAGGATGGCGCGGAAGACGCGGACCGCCTCCCGCTGCCGGTCCTCCTCGATGGCCCTGAGCACCTTGGCGGTGTCGGGATCGCCGAGCAGCTCCGGGTGGTGGACGGCGGCGGCCCGGATCCGTGCCTTCAGGCCCGTCACGGCCAGGCTCACCGCGAGGCTCTCGCGGCTGGTGAACACGCCGACGAGCCGGCCGGCCCGGGCGAGGCCCCGGCCGCGCGCCGCCCAGCCCAGGCCCTTGGGGTCGGTGATCGCCCGCAGCAGGGTGCGCCGGGCCGGCCCGCCCCGGACGCCGAAGGGCAGCCGGGAGCCGAGGGCGAGTTCGGACGCGTACCGGGACGCCTCGCCCACGCCGTCGGCGGCCTCGGCGAGCAGGCGGCACATTTCGTGCAGGGAATCGACGTCGGGCTCGTGCCCGGTGACGGCGGTCATGGCATCGGTCATGCGGGGCCCTCCGGGGGGTACGGGTGGGGACGGGGGACGCGCCCGCTTTCAGCGCGGGGCGAGGGTGAGCCGGATGCCCGCCGAGGCGAGGATGCCGGGCAGCGCCAGGGACGGGTCCAGTGCCGGGCGGCCGCCGGTGACCCGGTGGCCGCGCAGCACCGCCGCGATCAGCCCGGCCGCCGTGGACACCCCCAGGTGCTCGCCGGGGCAGCGCCCGCCGCCGTGGCTGAACGGCGCCATCCGGATGTCCTCGGCCGCCTCGTCCTCCAGCCAGCGCGCCGGCACGAACCGGTGCGCGGCAGGAACCTGTTCGGGATCCCGCTGGTGGAACAGGGCGGGTACGAGCACGGCCGTGCCCGCCGGATAGCGGACCCCGCGCCATTCGGTCTCCTCGCGGGTCACCCGCACGAGGTCGGGCACGAGGGGGTACAGCCGCAGCGTCTCCTGTACGCAGGCCCGCAGCCGGGGAAGCTCCGGGGCGCCGGCGTCCGCCTCGGCCCGGGCCGCGTCCTGCTCGGCCGGGTGCGCGGAGAGCAGCAGCAGCGCGCGGGCGACCACCTGGTCGAGGGACTCCAGGGCGAGCAGCCAGTGATGGGCCTGGCCGACCGGGTCCAGCGCGGCGGCCTCCGGGCCGGCGGCGGCCGGGTGGCTGCGGGCGAGCGCGGTGAGGGTGTGCGGCTCGGCCCGGGCCGCGTACTCCTCGACGCGTGCGGCGGCCCGCGCGTACACCGCCTCGGCGGCCGCGGCCCGGCCCTTGCGCAGCCGCATCCAGTTGGCCTCCTGGCGCAGCACCAGCAGCCACCGGCCGAGCTCCTCGTCCCCGGCCGCCGCATCGCCGAGCACCATGCGTCGCACGACGCGGGCCACCGTCCGCCGCAGCCGCGTGAAGTCCAGCTCCGTGTGCCGGGCCAGGGCGGGCGCCTCCTCGTCGAGCAGGGCCTGGAACTCCCGGCAGGAGGGGTGCACCGGCCGGCTCGCCGCGAGCACCTCGTCGTTGATGCGGCGGCGTTCCTCGCGGGTGTCTCCGTGGGAGCAGATCACGCCCGTGGGCTCCACGAGGGACAGCCCCTTGTACTTGTCGGGTGCGTCCATGGCCAGGATGCGCACGGGCAGCTCGTAGAACTGCCGCAGGTCGCTCGGGTCCAGGAGGATGAGCAGCGGTCCGGACAGGCCCCGCACCTCCACCGGCGCACCGCCGTGCCGGGCGCGCATGGCCCGCAGGGTCGACGCCGACCAGCCCTGCTGACCGAGGGCCGCGTACGCCGCCACGACCTTGGGACGGACAGAGAACGCGCCGCGGACGAAGGCGGGCAGGGTGTGGGTCGCGGCGAAGCGGACCGTCTCGGCGCGGCCGGCCCGGGCGGGCCGCGGTACGAGGGGCTGCTGTGCGGGGGCCGCCGGCGTCGAGGCGGTGGCCGAGGCGGCGGTGGCCGACGTGCCGGATGACGCGGCGGCGGTCAGGTCCTCGGTCATGCCTCCACGACCTTGCCGGGGTTGAGCAGGTTCTTCGGGTCGAACAGCCGCTTGAGCCCGCGCTGCAGCTCCAGGCTCACCGGGTCGAGCTCGCGGGTCAGCCAGTCGCGCTTGAGGGTGCCGATGCCGTGCTCGCCGGTGCTGGTGCCGCCGAGGGCCAGGCCCGCCGCCATGATGTCGTCGTACGCGGTCTGGGCGCGGCGGAACTCGTCGGCGTCCGACTCGTCGAACACGACGGTGGGGTGGAGGTTGCCGTCCCCGGCGTGGCCCAGCGTGAAGATCCGCAGCCGGTGGCGGCGGGCGATCTCCTCGATGGTGCCCATGAACTTGGCCAGTTCGGAGCGGGGCACGGCCACGTCCTCGATGAACGCGGTGGGCTTCCCGGCGAGCGTCGCGGCGAAGGCCCCCAGCGCCGGGGAGACCAGCCGCCGCGCCTCGATGATCCGCCGCGACTCCTCGGCGGTGGTCGCGGTGACGACGTTCTGGGCGCCCGCGCCCTTGCAGAGCAGCGTCATCGCCATCAGGTCGCGGATCGGGTCCGCGCTGTCGCTCTCGACGATGAGCGTGGCCGCGGACCCGGCCTCCAGCAGCGGGTGCCCGTGGTCGGAGACCGCCTGGGAGGTGGCCCGGTCGAGGAGTTCGAGCGCGGACGGCACGTGCCCCGCCGCGGTGATGGAGGCGACGGCCTCCCCGGCCTGCGCCAGGCTCGGGAACTGCGCGAGCAGCGACAGGGCCGGCGGCCGGACCGGCCGCAGGCCGAGCGTGGCGCCGACGATGACGGCGAGGGTGCCCTCCGAGCCGACCAGCAGCCGGGTCAGGTCGTAGCCGGCGACCCCCTTGACGGTGTCGCGCCCGGTGCGCATCCGGCGCCCGTCCGGCAGGACGAGGTCCAGGCCGCGCACGTAGTCGGCGGTGACCCCGTACTTGACGCAGCAGATCCCGCCGGCGCCCGTCGCGATGTTCCCGCCGATGGTGCAGTGCTCCCAGGAGGCCGGGTCGGGCGGGTAGCTCAGGCCGTGCTCGGCGACGGCGTCGTTGAGGCGCTTGGTGACGACGCCGGGCTCGCAGCGCACGAGCCGGTTGGCGGGGTCGATCTCCAGGATGCGGTCCATCCGGGCGGTGTTCAGCACGATGCAGCCGTCGACCGCGTTCGCGGCGCCCGCGAGCCCGGTCCGCGCGCCCTGCGGGACGACCGGGACGCCCAGCTCGTACGCGGTGCGCATGATGTGCTGCACGTGCTCGGCGGTGCGCGGGAAGGCGACGGTGGCGGGGATGCCGGCCTCGGAGAACGGCGCGGCGTCCCGGGCGTGCGCGTTCAGGGTCTCGGGGTCGGTGTGCAGGACGTCCGCATGGTCGGTGAGGAGCGTGCGCAGGCGGGACAGGAGGGGGGTGTCGGGGGACATTCGGGCCTTCCGGAGGTCGGGGCGGTGGCCGGCTGACCGGCGGTCTGGAACGCGCCTAGAGAGAGGGGAGTTCGGTGGTGACGGGCACGTCGATGAGGACCGGCCCGTCCTGCTGGGCCGCGGCCTCCCGTACGAGCTTGGTGAGCTCGCCCGCGCCCTGGGCCCGGTGGGCGCGCACCCCGTATCCGGTGGCGACGGCCGTGATGTCGAGGCCGGGGATGTCGAGGCCCGGGGCGCCCTGGGCGTGCTCGAGCTGCGCGAACCAGTGGAGGATCGCGTACCGGGCGTTGCTGAGGACGACGAAGGTGACGGGGACCTTGTGGACGGCGGCGGTCCACAGCGCCTGGACGGCGTAGTGGATCGAGCCGTCGCCGATGACGCAGACCACGGGCCGGTCGGGAGCGCCGAGCTGCGCCCCGACGGCCGCGGCCGCGCCGAAGCCGAGCCCGCCGCCCGCGGAGAAGAGGTAGGAGCCGGGGGTGCTGATCCGGGTGGCCTCGTGGAACTGCGGGACGTTGGAGGGGGATTCGTTGACCCAGAGGGTGTTCTCCGGGGCGCCCTGGGCGACCGCCCGCAGGGCGGCGAGCGGGGTGAGGAGGCCGTCACCGGGCTCGGAGGTGCGCAGCGGGTCGGGGGAGTGCGGGTGCGCGTGTGCGACGGGGCCGGCGGGTGCCGGCTTCGCGGTGCCGGCCGCGAGCCGGTCCGTCAACGCCCGTACGGCCAGGGCGAGGTCGGCGACGACGGCGTCCCCGACGGGGGCACGGGCGGCCTCCTCCGCGTCCCGGGTGAGCAGGACCAGCTCGGTGCCCTCCGGCAGGTGGGGGCCGGGGACGTACGGGTAGTAGCGGAACACCGGCGCCCCGACGACCACGACCAGGTCGTGCCCGGCCAGCTGCTGCCCGAGCGGCCCGATCGCCGGGACCAGCTCCCCGCGGAACTGCGGGTGGGTGCGGGGGAAGGAGACGCGGCAGGAGACGGGAGCCGCCCAGACGGGCAGCCCGCTCCGCTCGGCGAGCGCGACCACCGCGTCCCACGCCCCGGAGGCGTCGACGTCGTCCCCGACGACGAGCACGGCCGAGCTGGCGCGCGAGATCCGCCCGGCGAGCGCGGAGAGCGCGGCCGGATCGGGGGAAGCGGCGTGCACGATCCGGCGGGCGGCCGCGGTCTGCCCGGCCCGGTCCTCCTCCTCCGTCAGCTCCGCGTCGAAGTCGTCCATGGGCAGGGAGAGGAACACCGGGCCGTGGGGCGGGGTTTCGGCCAGCTGGACCGCCCGGGCGAGCGCCGGGGCCACGTCCGCGGGGCGCGGGGGCTCGTACGCCCACTTGACCGCGGGCTGCGGCAGGAGCGTGGCCTGGGGGTTCGACAGCAGCGCCTCCATCGTGAGCATGGCGCGCACCTGCTGGCCGGCGGTGACGACCATCGGGGTCCGGTTCGCCCGGGCATTGAGGAGGGCGCCCATCGCGTTGCCCGTGCCGGGCCCGGTGTGCAGGTTGACCAGGGCCGTGGTGCCGGAGGCGAGCGCGAATCCGTCGGCGAGCCCGACGACGACCGCCTCCTGCAGGCCGAGCACGTACCGGAAGTCCTCCGGGAACCGCTTGAGCATCGGCAGTTCCGTCGAGCCCGGGTTGCCGAAGACCGTGGTGATGCCACGTGCTCGTAGAACATCCAGAACCGATTCGCGAACCGTACGCATGAGGATCCTTCCGCCAGCCGGGAGCACTGTCGGTGATCAATCCAGCACACTGCGTTGATCTTTACAAAAGGCCTTCACGGCCTTGGCGAATCTGCTATGCGCGCTGCGTGGCCCCAGTGCTGCACCGCCCGCGCCGCCTGCGGCGATTGACGGCACGTCTACGGGATCCGCCGGACATCCCTCCTGTGGGTGGGGAGCCCGTTCACTCCGACGGCGGGGCGCACCGGGATCGCCGGGCGCCCGGGGTGGCGTGGGCCGTGCACGCCCCCGCGCGTCCGCGGCGGCGCCCCCGCGGACGCGCCGGCGACGCGCAGCGGCTCGCGCCGGCGGCGCGCAGCGGCTCAGGGGCGGAAGCGCAGGGGGTGGTCCGCCGGGACCTCCACCACGGCGATGCGCACCCCGTCCGGATCGGCGACCCACATCTCGACCAGGCCCCACGGCTCCTTCAGCGGCGGCCGCAGCACCTGCGCGCCGCGCCCGCGCAGCTCCTCGTACGCCGCCTGCACGTCGGCGACCTGCAGCCACAGCTGCAGGCCCGGCGCGGGCGGGGACTCGGAGCGGCCCGACACCTCGAGGAAGCCGCCGCCGAGGAAGTAGACCGTGCCGCGCTCGGGCCCGGTGCCGAACTCCCGGTAGACGGCGAGCCCCAGCACCTCGCCGTAGAAGGCGCGCGAACGCTCCGGATCGGTGGGGCGCAGCAGGACCCTGCTGCCGAGTACGTGCACCATGCGCCCGAATGTACGTCCGGCGGGCCGGACGCGCCCGGGCATCGGCCGGATCAGCCGCATCCCGGCGCGCACGGCGTGTTCGGGAGGTGGCTCTTCCCCAGCTCGCGGTCGTGCGGGCCGGCCGTGGCCGCGCACAGGCGGGGGCAAGCCGGTCCGGATCCGTCTCCCGGACGCGGACGGTGTCGTCCCAGCCGCCCGTGACCAGGGTGTGCCCGTCGGCCGCGAAGGCCACCGTGTTCAGGGGCAGGGTGTGCCCGGTGAGCGGGCCGCCGAGCGGGGCCCGGGCCGCCACGTTCCACAGTCGGACCGTGGCGTCGGCTCCGCCGCCGGCCAGGGTGCGGCCGTCCGGGCTGAAGCCGAGGGCGGCCACCCCGTTCCGGTGGCCGGTCAGCTGCCCGCTCAGGACGACGCCGCGGCCCGGGTCGGCGGTGTTCCACAGCCGTACGGTGCCGTCGGCGGTACCCGGTGGCCAGCAGGCGGCTGTCAGGGCTGAAGGCGAGGCTCGCGAGCACCCCGCGCTCGCCGGCCGGGTCGCCGAGGTCCCGCAGCGTGGTGACGGGGTGCTCCTGGCGGGTGTCGGTGGTGGCCAGGGTGCGGCCGTCCGGACTGAAGACGAGGGCGGGGAAGGAGCCGGGCAGCGGTGCGCCCAACGGCTTTGGGTGCGCCGGATCGGAGGCGTCCCACAGGTGCAGCGCCCCGTACACGTCGGCCGCGGCCGGGCGGGGCGAACTGCACCCAGTCGATCCGCTCCGCGTCCAGCACCGCCCCGCCGGCAGGCCGCGGGACCGCCGCGTCGGCCGTGCCGGCGGGCGCGGCGAGCTCGTACAGCCGGATGCGCCCGTCGAAGCCGAGGCCAGCCAGGACGCGGCCGTCGGCGCTCAGCCGGGCCATGCCGTGGCCAGGGAGCACGGTGGGCGGCATCACCCACGGCCGGACGGTGCCCTCGGCGCCGCCGCTGACCAGCCTCTGCCCGTCGGGGGTGAAGACCAGGCTGTTGACCCCGCCGGTCTGCCCGGGGAGCGGAGCAGGTGCGCCGGCCGAGGTAGGGGTCCGCGACGACCCACAGGGGGAGGGCGCCGTCGCTGCCGCCCGTGGCGACGCGCAGCAGCAGGGCGCGGAACCTGTGCTGCCAGTCGGTGGCCAGCTCCCGCTCGGCGGACGTGTCGCCGGCCTGCCGGGCTTCGGTCAACCGGGTGCGCAGGCTGACCGGTTCGGCGTCCAGCTCCGCTTCCCGCGCCGCGTGTGCGCGGGGTCGTCGGCCCCGGTCGTGCGGCTGCGGCCGTACCCGTCTCCACAGGCGACGACGCCGCTGCGGGCCTGCTGTCAGGCCTCCGTTGCCGTGGCGGCCGGCAGGGCCGACACGGCCGATGCCACGAGCTCTTCCGCGGTGGACCCCCTCGTACCGCTCCCCTTGGCCCGAGGGTAGGAGCCGCCCCGCGCGCCGGGCGGCGGTTCGGGGCGGATCGCCGCGTACGGGTCCGTTCCGGCGGCGCCCCTCACACCTCCAGGGCGGCCGCGTCCAGGGCGGCGGTGAGCCGGTGCAGCCGGGTCTGGAGGTCGCGGATCTCGGCGAGCTCGAACCCGGTGGCGGCGGCGATCCGGCGGGGGACCTCCGCGGCCCGGGTGCGCAGCGCCGTACCGGCCTCGGTGAGGACGGCGTGCACGGAGCGCTCGTCCTCGGTGCTGCGCTCGCGGCGGATCAGCCCGGCGGCCTCGAGGCGCTTGAGCAGCGGGGACAGGGTCCCGGAGTCCAGCCGCAGGCGGGCGCCGAGCTGCTTGACGGGGGTGGTGCCGTCCTCCCAGAGGACGAGCATGACCAGGTACTGGGGGTAGGTGAGCCCGAGGTCCTTGAGCACCACCCGGTAGACGCCGCCGAAGGCCCGGGTCGCCGCGTTCAGGGCGAAGCAGATCTGCCCGTCGAGGCGGAGGAAGTCCTCGTCGCGCAGGTCCTCGTCCCGAAGGGTGTCGGTGGTCGGCTCGCTCATGCCGCCAGTGTACCGGGTACGCCTTGCGGGCGATTCGATTGCACACAATTGAATTGTGTGCTCTAGTAGTGGACGTAGTCGGCCGGACCGCACCGGCCGGCGGAACCACCACCGCGAGAGGAAACCCCGATGGACGCGCTGTACACCGCTGTCGCCACCGCCAACGGCCGCGAGGGCCGCACCGTCAGCTCCGACGGCCAGATCGACCTCGCGCTCGCCATGCCCCCGGCGCTCGGCGGCAACGGCCAGGGCACCAACCCCGAGCAGCTCTTCGCCGCCGGCTACGCGGCCTGCTTCGCCAGCGCGCTCGGCCTGGTCGGCCGCCAGGCCAAGGTCGACACCGGCGAGGTGTCGGTCACCGCGGAGACCTCGATCGGCAAGGACGACACCGGCTTCGGGCTCGCGGTCACCCTGCGCGTCGAGCTGCCGGAGTCCCTCGCGGGTGAGACGGGCGCCCTGCTGGTGAAGCAGGCCCACGAGGTCTGCCCGTACTCCAAGGCGACCCGCGGCAACATCCCGGTGGAGCTCGTCATCGAGTAGTCCCGGCCCGGGAACTGACCGGCCCGCCCGGGGCCCCACCCCTCCCCGGGCGCCAGCGGCCCCAGGCGACCGCCCGGGCCCCTGGCCCTCCCGGTCCCGCCGCCCCCCGACGGCAGGACCGATGCCCGGGCCCGGGCGTCCGACCCCGCTGCGCGGAGCCGTTCCCCACCCCGCCCCTTCTCCCCCAGCTACCGCTGGGAGGTGCCCCCAGAAACCGGGTCCTGCGGCCCCGG
>NZ_JBEYXK010000162.1:0-10517 GCF_040645035.1 Streptomyces sp. NPDC046876
CGCCCCAGACCCCGCGCCTCAAACGCCGGCGAGGCTGGAATATCCAGCCCGCGCGGCGTTTGAGCGCACCGGGCGCGAAGCGCCCGGAAAGGGGTCCGGGCGGAGCCCGGTTTCGGGAAGGGGTGGGGAGGGGACAGGCTCCGCGCAGCGGGACCCGCGCCGCGGGCCCGCGCCGCCCCGTCCGCGCGGCCGGTGAGCGGTCTGAGACGATGTGTCCATGCATGGAGCGGACACGCGTACGGGCGGCACGGGCGGCCACGCCGTCGTCATCGGCGGCGGCATCGCAGGCCTCGCGGCAGCCCACCGGCTGCTCGGCGCCGGTCTGCGCGTCACCCTCCTCGAGGCCGGCACCCGCATCGGCGGCAAGCTGTACGCCGGCGAGCTCGCCGGCGCCCCCGTCGACCTCGGCGCGGAATCCGTGCTCGCCCGCCGCCCCGAGGCCCTGGAGCTCGCCCGGGCCGTCGGCCTCGGCGAGGCGCTGCAGCCGCCCGCCACCACCGCCGCGCACATCTGGACCCGCGGCGCGCTGCGCCCCATGCCGCGCGGCCACGTGATGGGCGTACCCGGCGACCTCGCGCCGCTGGCCGCGTCGGGCGTGCTCTCCGCCGAGGGCCTGGCCCGGATCGAGGCCGAGCGCGACCTGCCGCCCGCCGAGATCGGCGAGGACGTCGCCGTCGGCGAGTACGTCGCCGCCCGCTTCGGCCACGAGGTGGTCGACCGGCTCGTCGAGCCGCTGCTCGGCGGGGTCTACGCCGGCCGCGCGTACGGCATCTCCCTGCGCGCCGCCGTGCCCCAGCTGTTCGAGGCCGCCCGTACGCACCGCACGCTGGGCGAGGCCGTACGGGAGGTGCAGCGCCGGGCGGCCGCGCAGCCGCAGCAGGCCGGACCGGTCTTCGCCGGCATCGAGGGCGGCATCGGCCGGCTCCCGCAGGCCGTCGCCGGGGCCGTCCGGGCCGCGGGGGGCGAGATCCGCACCGGGGCTCCCGTCCGCGAGCTCCTGCGCACCCCCGAGGGCGGCTGGCGGGCCGTCACCGCCGCCGGGACCGTCGAGGCCGACGCCGTGGTCCTGGCCACCCCCGCCGGACCGGCCGCCCGGCTGCTGGCCCCCCTCGCCCCGGCCGCGGCCGCCGAACTGCGGGCGGTGGAGTACGCCTCGATGGCGCTGGTCACCATGGCCTTCCGGCGCCGCGACCTGCCGGACGCCGTCGCCGACGGCCGGGCCAGCGGCTTCCTCGTCCCGTCCGTCGACGGCCGCGGCATCAAGGCCTCCACCTTCTCCAGCAGCAAGTGGTCCTGGGCCGGCGCCGACCCCGACCTCTTCCTGCTGCGCACCTCCGTCGGCCGCCACGGCGACGAGGACGACCTCGAGCGCGAGGACGCCGAGCTCGTCGACCTGTCCCTGGCCGACCTCGGCGAGGCCGTCGGCCTCGCCGCCCGCCCGGTCGCCTCCACCGTCACCCGCTGGGACGGCGGCCTGCCCCAGTACCCGGTCGGCCACCTCGACCGGGTCGCCCGGATCCGCACGTCCGTCGCCGCCCTGCCCGGCCTCGCGGTGTGCGGCGCGCTCTACGACGGCGTCGGCATCCCGGCGTGCATCGCGAGCGCCGGCACGGCGGCCGACGTGGTCATCGCCACGTTGGGCACCCCTGGCACCGACCACTGATCAGCACACGGGACAATGGACACATGACTGCACCGGAGAAGATTCCCAACGCGGGGAAGAAGGCGAAGGACCTCAACGAGGTCATCCGCTACACCCTGTGGTCCGTCTTCAAGCTGAAGGACGTGCTGCCCGAGGACCGCGCCGGCTACGCCGACGAGGTCCAGGAGCTGTTCGACCAGCTGGCCGCCAAGGACATCACCGTCCGCGGGACGTACGACGTCTCCGGCCTGCGCGCCGACGCGGACGTCATGATCTGGTGGCACGCGGAGACCGCGGACGAGCTGCAGACCGCGTACAACCTGTTCCGCCGCACCAAGCTGGGCCGTGCGCTGGAGCCGGTGTGGTCGAACATGGCCCTGCACCGCCCCGCCGAGTTCAACAAGTCGCACATTCCGGCCTTCCTCGCCGACGAGGTGGCCCGCGACTACGTCAGCGTCTACCCCTTCGTGCGCAGTTACGACTGGTACCTGCTGCCCGACGAGGACCGCCGCCGGATGCTCGCCGACCACGGCAAGATGGCCCGCGGCTTCCCGGACGTCCGCGCCAACACCGTCGCCTCCTTCTCGCTGGGCGACTACGAGTGGCTGCTGGCCTTCGAGGCGGACGAGCTGTACCGCATCGTCGACCTCATGCGCCACCTGCGCGCCTCCGAGGCCCGTATGCACGTCCGTGAAGAGGTTCCGTTCTTCACCGGACGCCGCAAGTCCGTCGCCGATCTGGTGGCCGGGCTCGCCTGATACCTCCCCTGGGGGGAAGTGCCGGAGGACGACTGCACTCCTGTCCTTGAACAGGAGTGGCCTCCGGTGGATCGGGAGGCCCTGCCCCCGAAACGACGCAGCCGGAGATCCCGCCCGGAAGTTCAGACGGCCGGCGGCAGCACGGCCCTGGGTACCTTCCCGGGGGCGCTCGCTGCCCGGTCGTCCAGCGACACCGGTGCGGGCTCCGGATGCGGCGCACACGTGACGCGCCACCCCGGGGTGGCGCCCGTCAGCAGGTACCGCTCCACATGGCGGTCCACGCAGGCGTTCCGCCCGCCGAACACCCCGTGGGCGCCGGCCCCCGCCTCCGTCACCAGGGAGGCCTGCCGGCCGAGCCGCCGCTGGAGCTCCAGCGCGCCCGGGTACGGGGTCGCCCCGTCCCGCTCCGCCGCGAGCACGAGCGTGCCCGGGAGCGCGGCCGGCCGCGCACCCGCGGCCGGCGGCCGCACGCCCACCGCCACCGGCTGCTGCCGATCGCGCACCGGCCAGTACGCGCAGGGCAGGTTCAGGAACGCGTTCGCCCAGGTCTCGAACGGCGCCCGGCGCGCCCGCGCGCTGTTGTCGCGGTCCCAGACCGCCCAGTCCGCCGGCCAGGGCGCGTCGTTGCACAGCACCGCCGTGTACACCGCCCGGGCGTTCTCCCGGGCGGCCGCCGACTCCGGGTCCGGGCGGGCCAGCCGGACCAGCGGCCCCGGATCCCCGGCCAGGAACCCGGCCAGCGCCGCCGCCCGCTCCGGCCAGACCTCGTCGTAGTACGCGGCCTGCAGGAACGCCGAACGCAGCTCGCCGGTGCCGACGACCCCGCCCGCCGGGGTGCGCGCCACCGCCTCCCGCACGCGCTCGTAGCTCGCCTGCACCGCCTGCGGGGTGGCGCCCAGCCGGTACACCGAGTGGTGCCGGGCCGCCCAGGCGCGGAAGTCGTACCAGCGGCGCTCGAAGCCGGACGCCTGGTCGAGGTTGTCGAGGTACCAGATGCGGCGCGGGTCGGGATCGACCGCCGAGTCCAGGACCATGCGGCGTACGTGGCCGGGGTAGAGCGTGGCGTACACCGCCCCCAGGTACGTGCCGTACGAGGCGCCCACGAAGGTCAGCCGCCGCTCGCCGAGCGCGGCGCGCAGCACGTGCAGGTCGCGGACGTTGTTGAGGCTCGTGTAGTACGGCAGCGCCGCCCCGGCCCGCTGCGCGCAGCCGCGGGCGTAGGCCCGGGCGGCGGCGATGCGGGCCCGTTTGTCCGCGGCGGACGGGTCGGAAGGGTCCGCCGGGTCCTGCGTGGGGCCGGCGGCGGCCGGGGCCGCCGGATCCTCGCAGGACAGCGGGGCGGAACGGCCCACGCCGCGGGGGGAGTAGCCGACCAGGTCGTAGGCGGCGGCGATGCGCTGCCATTCGGGGAGGTCGGCGACGAGGGGGAAGTACAGGCCGGACGCGCCGGGGCCGCCCGGGTTGAAGACCAGCGCGCCCTGGCGGGCGGCGCCGCCCGCGCCGCTCGCGGGGATCCGGCTGACGGCCAGGGTGATCTGGGGGCCGTCGGGGCGGCCGTAGTCGAGGGGGACGCGCAGGGCCGCACACCGGGCCGCCGTGGGCAGCCCCTCGTCGAGCGGGCACTCCCCGAACCGCAGCCCCCCGCCCGGCGTTTCGGCGGCCGCCGCAGCCCGCGCCGCCACCGCCGTGGCCCCGACCTCCTCGGCCACCGTGCCGGCCTGGGGGCCGGCTGCCGCTGCCGCTGCCGCGGTGGGGTGGGCCGGCGTCGCAGCGAAGGCTGCCGCCAGGCAGAGGACCGCCGCGGCGAGCCGGATCCGGGTTCGCATACGGGCCGCCCTTCATCTCGTCGGACGATCCGATGAGATGCGCTGGCCGGGGCGCCTGTACAGCACCTCCCGCGGGGTGTCGCCCCCGATCCCCCGAATGCCGCAGGGGGGCCGGGGCACGCCCAGCCCCGTCGGCGTTCGAGGCGCGGGCCCGAGGCTCCGCCAAGGAAATCCCGGCTCCGCCGGGCACCGGGCTCCGCCCGGACCCGCGCCTCAATCGCCGGCGGGGCTGGAATTGCCGGACCCCGGCTTCGAAAGCGGAGCGGGGCTGAAATGGCCCACCCCCCGCTTCGAAAGGGGAGCGGGGCTGAGTGGGTGGCCCACCCCCCGTTTGGAAAGGGGAGCGGGGCTGAGTGGGTGGCCCACCCCCCGTTTGGAAAGGGGAGCGGGGCTGAGTGGGTGGCCCACCCCCGTTTCGAAACGGGGCGAGGGGTGGGTGGGCGGAGCCCGTAGCTCACGGCCCCAGGTGCGGCTGGAGGGCGAGCGGCCGTCAGGAGCTGCTGCTGCAGCTGGATGAGCTGCAGCTTGAGCTGCTGGAGCAGCTGGACGAGCTGCAGCTCGAGCTGCTGCCGCCGCAGCTGCTGGAGGACGACCCGCAGCCGGAGCCGGAGGAGGCGCAGCCGCTGACGGAGTACCCGCAGCCCGACCCCGAGCCGCCGGGATCGCTGCTCGCGCACCACACGACCGGCAGCACCTCGGCACCGGAGCTGCAGGAGGTGTGCGAGGTGTGCGCACCACCGGAGTGGGAGGAGGAGCTCGTGGAACCGGAGGTGCGCGGCGGCCGGGAGCCGTGCTGGGCCGCCGCCAGACGCGTGCTGCGGGCGGCCGGGACCAACAGGGACCGCAGGTACGGGTCCCGCAGCCCGCGCAGCCCGAACAGGGCGGTCTGCACCGGCGGGGTGCTCAGCCCCGCGTACCGGGTGCGCAGCTCGGCAAGGGCCCGCTGCCCGGCCGGGGAGACCCACTGCCGGGCCCTCCTCGCCGCGGCGGCGCCCATCACGATGCCGCCGATCAGGACCGGGAACACCTCGACGATGAAGGGGACTCCCGAGTCGGCCTGCAGCGCCAGCGCCACGAAGGTGAGCGGCAGGGACAGCACCAGCAGGACCACGCACACGATGACCTGGGCCAGGGCGCGGCGCCGCCAGCGGCGGCCCCACCCGGGCCGGGCGAGCAGCCCGCGGGCGACCAGCGCGTCCCCGGTCTCCTGGATCGCCGGGTCCAGCATGGCCAGGTAGCGCACCTGGTACAGCCAGCCGGACGGGGCCTGCGCATGCGCCCGGAGCACGGCCCGTTCGGCCGGGTCGGAGCCCTGTGCCCCGGGCCGCACCTGGACGATGCCGGGCCCGCCGACGACGAGCCGGCCGTCCCCGAGGAGGGAGACGAGCGCGGTGTCCACGACCCCGCCGGGCCCGCCGGTGACGAACGCGGCCTCGGACAGGTCGAGCAGCTGCGGGGCCGGACCGGCATGCGGCATGGCGCGGCGGATGCCGCGGAAGAGGAGGGCGGTGGAGGCGATGACGCCGAGCCAGATACCGAGGGCGAGGAGGTTCATGCCGCCCTCCCCACCAGGGCGCGGGCCCAGCGCACGACGCGGCCCGGGGGCCGGGCACCGGCCCGGTCCCGCCACCAGTCGGTGAGCCGGCGCCGGGCGGCCGGGTCGGCGGGCAGGTCCCGGATCAGCAGGTGCTCGGCGAAGTCCAGCGCGTCGCGCCGGTAACCGCCGGCCATGGGGCGGGTCCGGGCGTACGCGAGGAAGGCCTCGCGGAAGGCGTCCGCGCCGCCCAGGATCCCCGGCAGCTCCGGCGCGACCTTCGCGACGACCGAGGCCCGCTTGGCGGCGAGGGCCCGCGCCTGCACCCGTACCCGCTGCCGGTCGAAGCCCTCGGGCACCGGCGTGCCGGCCACGAGCGCGGACAACAGCGCAGCCTGCTCCAGCCCGACCCGCGTCCGCGCCGCTTCGAGCCCGGCCGGCTCCCCGGCGTCCGCGCGCGCAGCCGCGACCGCCGTCGGGACCGGGCCCGCCTCCTGGCCCGCCTCCGGGCCGAGGGAACCCGTCGCGCGGATGGCGGCCAGTTCCGCCGCGAGTTCCTCCTCCGGCGGGAAGTCGTCGTCGCGTTCCAGCAGGACGCCCGGCGGGGCCACCCGGCTGCGGAGCTGCGCCAGGAGCTCCAGGACCGCGGGCGGCACCGGGTGGGCGTGGGTGTCGTGCCACACCCCGTCGCGCTCGACGCCCCCCGCGACGTGCACGTACGCGAGCGCCTCCAGCGGGATCGCGTCCAGTACGGCGGCGGGGTCCTCCCCGCGGTTGACCCGGTTCGTGTGCAGGTTCGCCACGTCGATCAGCAGCCGGACCCCGGTCCGCTGCACCAGCTCCGTCAGGAACTGCGCCTCCGTCAGCTCCTCGCCGGGCCAGGAGATCAGCGCGGCGATGTTCTCCAGCGCCAGCGGCACCGGCAGCGCGTCCTGCGCGATCCGGACGTTCTCGCACAGCACGTCCAGCGCGTCACGCGTCCGCTGCACCGGCAGCAGGTGCCCGGCCTCCAGCGCCGGCGAAGCCGTCCGTACGAACGCGATGTGCTCGGTGACCAGCGGCGCGCCCAGCGCCACCGCCCGCTCCGCGAGCGCGGCCAGCTTCTCCGGGTCGGGCCGCTCGGCGCCGCCGAGGCCCAGCGAGACCCCGTGCGGCACGACCCGCACGCCGCGTTCGCGCAACCGCAGCAGCGGCTCCGGCAGGTGGCCGGGGCAGATGTTCTCGGCCACCACCTCGACCCAGTCCAGGCCGGGCAGACGCTCCACCGCGTCGGCGATCTCCGGCCGCCAGCCGATGCCCACCCCCAGGTGTGCCATGGGCTTCATGTCCCCTTGCCCCCTCTCAGCGGTCCCGTGTGTGCCGGTCCGTGTGCCGGTGTCATGACCCCGACGCAGCCGGGCCAACCACCGGTAGGGGACGTTCAGAGCAACATTTGAGGTTCCGCGGATCCCCGGCCCGAGGGCCGGAGTCGGCGGGCCGGGATCAGAGCCGCGCCCGCAGCGCCGGATGGTCCGCGACGACCGTCGCCGAGCCGGGGGCGATCTCCGTGAACCCGGCGTCCCGGACCACCGGCAGCCCGCTGCCGCTCAGTTCCGGCCACCGCTCGCGCGGGGCCGTCCGTACCTCCAGCCGGAACCCGCAGTCCTGCCAGGCGGTGCGCTCCGGGCCGGTCAGCTCCCACCAGGCGAGCTGCGCCGCGTGCCCGGCCTGGGCCATGGCCTTGCCGGCGGACATCTCCAGCTCCGGGTTGAGCCACAGCACCGGGACGCCCGGCGTGGGCGGGCCGGCCGGCTCCGGGTCGTCCAGGTCGGTCCCCGACACCTGCAGCTTGGCGAGCTCCTTGGGCCAGCCGTCCAGGGGGACCGGCGGGTAGACCCGTACCTCCGAGGCATCACCGTGCACCGTGATGCCCGGCAGGGTCTGGGCCTTGCGCCACTCCGCGCCGCGCGCCCGCCGCACGACCTTCCGGATCCGCGCGTCCTGCCAGTCGCGCACGGCCGAGGCCCACTCGCCCTCGCCGCGCGCACGCTCGTCGCTCAGCAGCACCAGCACCGCACGGGCAGCCGTCTGCAGCGCGTCCGTGCGCGCGGGCGGTCCGGCCTTCTCGATCCGTACGACCAGGGGCAGCACGAACTGCGGGGCCTCGTCGCGGGCGATGCGCCCCTGCCGGAACGGGCTGTCGGCCCCGACGGCCGGTACCTCTGCGGGGGGATGGATGTCCTGGCTGCTCATCCCGCCAAGGATGCCAGGCTCCGCCTACAGGATGATGCCGCGGGGGTGCCACCCGGGCGAGGATCGGGCGCATGAAGAGCGACCTCTTTGCCTCCGAGCACCTGGCCCAGTCCGCCGCCGCCACACCCGGCATGACCCTGCAGAACGCCAAGTCGGTGAAGTACACCGTCAACGGCGAGATGCTCGCCCGGCAGGGCTCGATGGTCGCCTTCCGCGGCAACCTCCAGTTCGAGCGCAAGGGCCAGGGCATAGGCGGCATGCTCAAGCGCGCCGTCACCGGCGAGGGCCTGGCGCTGATGTCCGTGCGCGGCCAGGGCGAGGCCTGGTTCGCCCACCAGGCCGGCAACTGCTTCATCGTCGACTTCGAGCCCGGCGACTCCCTGTCGATCAACGGCCGCAACGTCCTGTGCTTCGACCCCACCCTCGCCTACGAGATCAAGATGGTGAAGGGCGCCGGCATGACCGGCGGCGGCCTCTTCAACAGCGTCTTCACCGGTACCGGGAAGCTCGCCATCGTCTGCGACGGCAACCCGATCATCATCCCCGTCACGGCGCAGTCCCCCGTGTACGTGGACACCGACGCGGTCGTCGGCTGGAGCACCCGGCTCGAGACCGGCCTGCACCGCTCCCAGTCCGTCGGCTCGATGCTGCGCGGCGGCTCCGGCGAGGCCGTCCAGCTGATGCTGCGCGGCGAGGGCTTCGTCATCGTCCGACCCAGCGAGGTCACCGAAGCGGTGGCGAACCACTGAAGCTCACCGGAGTCGGCCGCCGCTACGGCCTGCGGCGGGCCTGGGTACTGCGCGGCATCGGCCTGGAGCTGGCGCCCGGCACCCTCGTACGCATCGAGGGCCGCAACGGCGGCGGCAAATCCACCCTGTTGCGGCTCGTGGCCGGCATCGACACCCCGACCGAGGGGCGCATCACCGGCCGCCCGCGCCGCACGGCGTACGTCCCCGAGCGGTTCCCGGCCGCGCTGCCGCTGACCGCGGCCGCCTATCTGACCCACATGGGCCGGGTGCACGGGCTGGGGCGGGCCGAGGCCGCGCGCCGGGCGGGGTACTGGCTGGAGCGGTTCGGCGCCGGGGCGCACGCCCGGACCCCGCTCGCCGAACTGTCCAAGGGCAGCAGCCAGAAGGTGGCCGTCGCGCAGGCGCTGCTCGCCGAGCCCGGGCTGCTCGTCCTCGACGAGGCCTGGACCGGGCTCGACGCGGGCGCCCGCGCCGAGCTGGACCGGGCCGTCGCCGAGCGGGCCGCCGCCGGCGCCGCGGTGGTCTTCGTCGACCACGACCCGGCGCGGCTGGCGGGTGCGGCCGATGCCCACCACCGGGTGGAGGGGACGGGGTTGGTGCCGGTGCCGGTGCCGTCCGGCGGGGGCGCAGGGCCGGGGCCGCGGGTCCGGATCCGGGCGGCCGGACCGCCCGGCGCCGCGCCGCCCCCGGGGCTCGCCGCCTCGCCCGCGCCCGGCGGGGGCCTGCTGCTGACCGTGCCCGCGGCCCGCTCCGACGCGGTGCTGCGCGAACTGCTCGCCGCCGCGCCGCCCTGGCACATCCGATCCGTGGAGGAACTCCCGTGACCGCCGCCCTGATCCGCTACCAGGGCGCCCTGCTGCTGCGCTCTCAGCGCTGGCTCGGGCCCGTGCTGCTGTACGCGGCCTTCGTGGCCGTCGGGGTCCGGCCCGGCGAGCCGGTGCTCGACTCCCTCGGCTGGGCGGCCGCCGGGCTGGTCCCGGTCGCGGCCTGGCTGGTCCGGGTCTGCGTCACCCTCGAGCCCGACGCCGCCCGGGACTGCGCCGCTGCCGCGGCCGGTCCCGTACGGGTGCACGCGGCGGCCCTGCTCACCGCCGTGGGCGCGGCCGTGCTCGCCGGGGCGGTGGCCGGCGCCGCGGTGCTGCTGATCGGCGCGCGCCGCGGGGTGCCGGGCGGGGCGGCCGCCGCCGCGGGGGGCCTGGCGGTGCTGGCGTGCGCGCTGACCGGCGCCGCCGTCGGCGCGCTGGGCAGCCGGCCGCTCGTCCGCCCGACCGGCTTTGCGGTCCTGGCCGGCGGCATCGGCTCGCTCGCCGCCCTGGTCATCGGTGCCTCCCCGGCCCGCAGCGCGGTGACCGCGCTCGTCGCGGGCTCCCGCGCCGGCGTCGCCGACCTCCCCCTGGCGGCCGCCGCGGGATCCCTGGCCCTGGCGGCCGGCGCGGCCACCCTGACCTGCCGATCCGCTGCGCGACGAGGCTGACCCCCGTGCGGGTGCCCGACCCCTGAGCGGGCTCCCTCGGGGCTCCGCCCGGACCCGCGCCTCAGTCGCCGGCGAGGCTGGAATGGCCCACCCCCGCTGCGAAAGCGGAGGCCGGGCCGACCATGCCGTCGGCTTCGAAGGCAAACGGTCGGACGGGCTTCTGGCCGCCGTTCGTAGCGGGGGGCCGGCACATTCAGCCCCGCCGGCGTTTGAGTGGGCCTCCCCCGGACGGAGTCCGGGGGAGGGTCCGGGCGGAGCCCGGTGCCCGGCGGAGCCGGGTTTCTTGGGGCTCCGCCCCAAAC
>NZ_JBEYXK010000163.1:0-10282 GCF_040645035.1 Streptomyces sp. NPDC046876
CAGCACCACCAGCACCAACTTCAAACGCCCGTCCAAACGAACCGGGCCCTCCCCCACACCCTCCGCAACCCGAGCACCCTCGACAACCGACATCGTCTTCGCACATCCCTTCCGACCGACACGACACGGGAGTTCGTGTTCCGGAATCGACTGTGGACGGGTCGGCGGGGGTTACCCAGCCCCCTGGTTCTGCTGGCGCCGGGCAAGCTAGCACTCGCAGGGCCACCCTTACCGGCAGCGCCCTGCGCCCGGCCCCGGCAGACTGGAGGGCATGGACACACCTACCGCCCTGGGCGAGTTCCTGCGCACGCGCCGGGCCCAGCTCCAGCCGGAAGACGTCGGCCTCCCCTCGCACGGCACCCGCCGCCGGGTGCCCGGGCTGCGGCGCGAGGAGCTGGCCCTGCTCGCCGGTGTGAGCATCACGTACTACACGCACCTGGAGCAGGGGCAGAGCACGAACGCCTCGGACAGCGTCCTCGACGCCCTGGCGCGCGCCCTGAACCTGACGCCGGACGAGCACGCGCACCTGATGAACCTGGCCCGCCCGCCGCGGGCCAAGCGGAGCCCGTCGCCCCGGCCCGAGTACGCCCGGGAGGCCACGAAGCGGCTCATCGGCGCGATGCCGCAGGTCCCGGCCGTGGTGCTGGACGGCCGCAACAACGTGCTGGCGTGGAACCCGCTGGGCCACGCCCTGCTGGCCGGGCATCTCGACCCGGCGAGCCCCGACGACCCCGCCGTACGCCCCAATCTGACGCGGATGCTGTTCCTCGACCCGCACACCCGGGAGCTGTACACGGACTGGAGGAACGAGGCGCGCGTGGCGCTCGCGGCGCTGCGCCTGGTCGCCGGCCGCAACCCCGAGGACCGGGCGCTCGCCGAGCTCATCGGCTCGCTCATGCTGCAGAGCCCCGACTTCGCGACGCTGTGGTCCAAGCACCCCGTACGCGACTGCACCGTCGGGACGAAGGAGCTGCACCACCCGGTGGTGGGCCCGCTGACCCTCGATTTCGAGAACCTGCACCTCACCGACGGCACCAATCACCGGATGCTGCTCTACACGGCCCCGGCCGGCTCGCCCTCGGATGCGGCGCTGCGGATGCTGTCGAGCCTGACGGCCGGTGCGCAGGGTCCGGCTGCGGACAGCCCGCTGCCCGCGTCGGCGGATGCGGACGCGGGCGGCGGGCGGGAGCGCTGAGGAGGGCGGGGGTGGACCGGGCGCGGAGCGGGGGTGGATCCGCGACCGGGGCGCCCCCGCCGGTCAGGGGGTGCGGCCTGCGGTGGCCGGCACGTGCGGTTCGGCGTCGGCAGCGATGCCGATCGCAGCCCCTTCCGCCGGGACTGGTGCCTCGGCGCGGGTCTGCGCCGGGATCCTGGCGGTACGGGAGGCCTTGCTGCGGCCGAAGCGCCGCATCATCGGCATCTCGACGAAGTGGAAGAGCAGCCAGCCGCCCAGCAGCGAGGCGCAGAAGAAGCCGGCGACGACCAGCAGGGCCATCGGGACGCTGAAGGTGTGCTCACCGAACAGCGAGCGGAGGTAGAAGATCGTGACGCCCTGGACGAGGTAGAAGCCGAAGGACACCTCGCCGAGCCAGACCATGAGGCGGCTGCGCAGGAAGGTGTGGCGGCCCTCCACGTCGGCGGAGGCGGTGGCGCCGATGAGCGCGCCGACCGGGATGATCGTGGCGACGACGAAGCCGTACTGGAACGGTGCGACGAGCGCGGCGGCGTAGCCGAGGACGGTCAGGGCGGCGGAGACGCCGAAGCCGACGCGGCGCGGCCAGAAGCCGGCCAGGACGATCCGGGCGAGCAGGATGCCGAGGACGAACTCGAAGACGCGGCCGAGGGGCAGCAGGTAGCCGAACCAGAACTGCATGCCGGAGATCGGGGTGATGGTGGACTTCGGGGTGTCCGGGATGAGGTAGGTCGAGATCAGCTGGACGGCGACCATGCCGGCGATCATCGCGGCGCTCCAGCCCCACAGGGCGGTGCCGCGGCGGAGCTTTCGGATCGGGACGATCAGCAGCGGGAAGAGCACGTAGAAGAGGAGCTCGCTGCCGAGGGACCAGCTGGGCGGGTTCACGCTGAGGTTGACGGTGGGCTGCGGCCACCAGGTGTGGATCAGGAAGAGGTTCGGCAGCCAGTCGGCCACGCCGGTGACGGCCGCGCCGGCGAAGAGGATCATCGCGGCGGTGAAGACGACGACGTGGTTGGGGAAGATCTTCAGCAGTCGGCGGCGGAGGAAGGCGGTGGCGGGCTCCCCCGGCTTGGCGGCCCAGGCGAGGACGAAGCCGGACAGGACGAAGAAGAAGGAGACGCCCAGGTAGCCGGCCTTGCCGAAGGCGGTGGAGAACCAGTCGGAGACCTCCGCGTCGGCGAAGGGGTTGATCGGGGCGTTGGGCGGGATCGGGGAATCCGTCAGGGACGAGTGGAAGAAGAAGACGGAGAGTGCGGCGAAGAACCGCAGGCCGGTCAGTGAGGGCAGTTTCGCCCGCTTCGCGGCGTCGGAGGACGTCGTGGAGGCCACAGGGATCGCTCTTTCGTCAAAGAGGTCGGAAGAGGTTTCGTGAGGGTCGGCCGCCGGGGCCGTGTCCCGCCGTGCGGCGGTACGGCCCCGGCGGCGCGAAGGGGCGTCGCGTCGCGGGACTGCCCGTCGAGGGTTCGGGCCCGGCCTACTGCCCGCTCTGCGCGGCCTGCTCGATCTCGTTGCGGTAGAGCATGAGCTTGGCGTCCTTGGCCACGTAGTAGTTCTGGACGGAGTAGGCGATGGTGGCGAAGTCCAGCCGGCCGTCGCCGTTGAAGTCGGCGGTGGCGATGCGGGCGACGGACTCCTCGGAGACGCGCCACTTGGCCCAGATGCCGTTGGCGGCGTCGATCGCCTTGTAGTACATGACCCCCTGCCACGGCCACGGCCCGCGCAGGGCGACGAGGAACTCCTCGTCGCCGTCGCCGTCGAAGTCGGCGCAGACGATCTGGTGGCCGGGGCCCTCGCCGTTCTCGTTGGGGTCGCCGTACACGTCGAGGAGGACCCGGTTCCAGCCCTGGCCGTCGCCGTCGGAGGACTTGGTGTAGACGGCGACCGTGTTGCCGTGGAAGGGCTCGATGGCGGCGACGTACGCCATCGGGTCGTCGCCGAGGCGGCCCGCGTTGAGGTCGCCGCTGCCGCGGAAGCCGGTCTGCTCGAACTGGGTGAGCTCGCCGGTGCCGATCAGCTCGCGGATCCACTCCTGGCGGGCCTCGTCGTAGTACAGCCAGGTCACGCCTTCGTCGGAGGCCAGCAGGATCGACTCGAGGTCGGAGCCGGGGATGAGTCCCTTCTTCTTCTCGGCGCCGTGGATCATCCGGAAGTGGCTGTCGTCGACGACCGTCATCGGCCATTCCTCGGCGGTGTGCACGTCGTCGGGCTGCGTGAACAGCACGACGGGCAGGACGGCGTGCACGTCCTCCTTGGCGACGATGGGCAGGCCGATGATCTGGAGGCGGTCGGTGCGGGTGAAGTGGCCGGCGCGCAGGCGGTGCATACCGGTGGCGCGTCCGACGTAGTGGCGCTTCCAGCGCGACTCGTCCTTGTCGGGAGTGCCCGGGTTCTCCAGCCAGTCGATCTTCCCGCCCTCGGTGTTGGCGTCGTGGATCGTGCCGATCGGCCCGTAGAGGTCGTAGCAGACGATGACGTCGGGGTGGCCGTTGCCGCTGACGTCGGCGAAGTCGGCGCCCACGGGCATGTTGATCCGGTCGGCTATGAGGCGGCGGGTCCAGACGCCGTCGTTGGCGTACCAGTAGATCTCGCCGAGGCGCAGGCCGTAGCCGAACAGGTCGGGCTTGCCGTCGCCGTCGATGTCCGGCGCCTCCAGCCAGTAGCCGTCGCGCAGCTGGTCGGCGACGAGCTCGGCGGTGAACTTCGGGGCGCGCAGGGTGTGTTCGGTGTTCTTGCCGGCGGCGGTCATGAGCGGGTCTCCAGGAGGGTCGCGGGGCGGGCGGTGGGCCGGGTGGTGGGGAGCGTGCGCAGGGCGAGGGGTACGGGGTGGTACTCGAGGGCGAGCCAGATGCAGTCGGTATCGGCCCGGTACTGGTGCATGGGGTAGTGGTAGGTGCACTGGGGGCCGGTGGCGCAGAAGGGGTCCGGGGTGGTGTAGCCGGGGCTCATCAGGACGTCCTGGTAGAGGGACGCTTGGTCCTGGTTCCGGAACCGCTGCATGCGGCCCAGGCCGTGCACCTGGGTGTGGACCTCGATGAAGTCGTGCTTGTTGTGGATGAAGCAGTCGGTGCCGGCGGGCGCGAACCACAGGTTGGCGCGGACGTTGAACTCCCGCAGGTACCCCTCGGTCTCGCTTTCGCCGAGTACGTAGGAGGGGTCGAACAGCACGGTGTTGATGTCGTCCTGGGAGCTGCGGTAGAGCGGGGTCTCACGGGGGAAGTCCCCGTGGTCGGACGAGTCGGCCAGGTGCGACCAGCCGGGCTGGTCGACGATGCCGGCCACCTCGGCGCCTTCGCCGGCGCTGCGCAGCAGGATCAGCGCGTCGGCCTGCTCGATACGGGTGTCGGCGAGCACCGTCGAGGACAGCGGGGGGATGGTCTTGCGGGGTTCCTCCGCTATGGTCACCGGCTTCACGCCGGGGTTGACGACGATGGTGCGGCCTTCGACCGTGTAGTCCACGGCGTCTTGGACGAGCGCGGCCCTCAGGTACGGGGTGCTGAAGTTCAGCGGGCGTTCGGTGGCGGACGGTGTGGCACGCATGCGGGCGCTTCCTCTCGGTGGCTTCAGGTGCGGGCGAAGTCGGCCGTACGGGCGAGCTCGACGCTGAGCTCGTCGACGGCGGTCTCGGGGACGAACGGCTCGGGGGCGGGCCCCATGCCGAAGAAGTGGGCGAGGGCTGCGACGGTGCGCTCGGTGGCGCAGCCGTCCCCGTACGGGTTGGCGGCGTTGGCCATGCGGTCGTACGCCTGCCGGTCGCGCAGGATCGCCAGGGTGTCGGCGACGATGCCCTCGGTCTCGGTGCCGACGAGGCAGGCGGTGCCGGCGACGATGGCCTCGGAGCGCTCGGTGACGTTGCCGAGCACGAGGGTGGGCTTGCCGAGGGCGGGCCCTTCCTCCTGGCTGCCGCTGCTGTCGGAGACTATGACGTCGGCGCGGCCCATGAGCTTGCAGAAGCTGAGGTAGGGCAGCGGGTCGACGACGGTGATGGCCGGGTGGGCGCCGATGTACGGGAGCAGCGCCTCGCGGACGACGGGGTTGCGGTGCAGGGGGACGACGACGCGGACGCCGGGCTCGTCGGCGATCCGGGCTAGGGCCCGTCCGATCTTCGGCAGGTGCGGCCAGGCCTCGCGGCGGTGCGCGGAGGCCAGGACGATCCGGCGGGGGTCCTCGTCGAGGTCGGCCAGGGCGGGGTCGCCGTAGTCCTCGGCGCGGCCGCTGGCCCAGCGCAGGGCGTCGATGACGGTGTTGCCGGTGACGGTGATGGTGTCGGCGGCGATGCCCTCGCGGAGGAGGTTGGCCAGGTTGCCCGGGGTGGGGGCCAGGTGCAGGGCGGCGACCTGGGCGACGAGCCGGCGGTTGCCCTCCTCGGGGAAGGGCGAGCCCAGCCGGCCGCTGCGCAGCCCGGCCTCGACGTGGACGACGGGGATCTGGTGGTGGAAGCCGGCGAGGGCCCCGGTGAGGGTGGTGGCGGTGTCTCCGTGGACGAGTACGGCGTCGGCGGGCGCGGCGACGAAGTAGTCCTCCAGGCCGCGCAGCGAGCGGTAGGTGACCTGGGAGAGCGTCTGCTTGGGAGCCATCACGCCGAGGTCGACGTCGGCGGTGAGGCCGAAGGCGTCGAGGGTCTCGTCGAGCATCTGGCGGTGCTGCCCGGTGGAGATCACGACGGGTGCGAAGCGCGGGTCGTCCTGGAGGGCGCGGATGACCGGGGCGAACTTGATGGCTTCGGGCCGGGTGCCGAGGACTACGGCGACGGAACGCATGGTTTCCTCTTCTTCCATTTCTTCCATGACGGATGGATTCGAGCCAGGGCGTGCAGGGATGACGGGAGCTCGGCATGGCGGTGCCGAGGGCTGTTCCGTGGGTGGTGGCCAGGGGATCGGGTCTCTCACGAGAGGCGTTTTCGGCTGCTCTCTTCCGGCCAGGAACAAGCTTTCCCGGAGCGGCTCGGGGAGTCAACGAACCCCCGCGCGGCCACTCGAACAGCAGCGCGGGGGAACGACAGAAGCCCTGTGCACCGGGGACCGGGCACAGGGCTTCTGCGGAGGGGCGGGGAAGGAGGGCAGGGGGAAGGGCGAGGGGGGAAGGCGGGAAGGGGCGTCAGCGGGCGGGCTTGATGGACATGGAGTGGCGGAAGAAGTCGGACGGGTCGTACCGCTTCTTCACCTGCTGGAGGCGCGGGTAGTTGTCCTTGTAGTACAGCGTGGTCCACGGCACGCCGGAGCGGTTGCGGTGCGGGTCGGTGATGTCGCGGTCGGGGTAGTTGATGTAGCAGCCGTCAGTGTTGTCGTCGATCAGCGGCACGCCGCCGGTCGCCGAGAAGAAGTCCTCGTACAGGTCGCGCAGCCAGCCCAGGTAGAAGCCGTCCTCGCTCTCGTCCTCCCAGAAGGTCTGGAAGCACATCTTGAAGATGGAGGAGCGCTGCGCGTTGGCGGTCGCGTCGGGTGCGGCGGCATTGACCTGGCCGCCGAAGGAGAACAGCACCAGCATGGTGTCCGGGTTGGTGAAGTCCGGCCGGCTCATGTAGCGGTAGAGCGTCGCGATCTGGTGGTCGGTGAAGTTCCGCCTCATGTAGGCGGACTTGTGGCCGCCGCGGGACGTCGGATTGGTGATGGTGGGGTTGTTGGTGCCGACCAGCCGGGTCGCCTGGAGCCATGGCAGTGTCTTCGGCTCGGCGAACTGCGGCATCGCGGGCAGCTCGCCGGTGGGGCGGGTCAGGGCCTTGGGGGTGACCCCGGTACCGGCGGTGATCGCCGCCAGGTAGTCGTCGAGCAGCTTGCGCGCGTTCGGTACGGTCGCGTCGACCTGGGTGAACATGCCCAGGCTGCCGTGGGCCTTGGAGCTGACGTTGAAGAGGCTGGAAAGGTGGCGGTACGGGGAGTCCGGTGCGCTGTTGGCCGCGTGCCAGGCCCCGAAGTTCTTCAGGAGCCGGGTGAACTTGGCTTCGGTGAGCTGCTCCCACGGGAAGTCGACGGCACTGACGAGGACGGTGGACGGCGGGGATATCAGCTGCTGGGAGGGTTCGGTTCCCTTCGCGTCCGGGGAGCGGAACCAGTAGCGGGTCACGAGGCCGAAGTTGCCTCCGCCGCCGCCGGTGTGCGCCCACCACAGGTCCCGGTTCGGGTCGTTCTTCTCCCGGGTCGCCACGACCGTCCGTACGCCGCCCTTGCCGTCGGTCACCACCACCTCGACGGCGTAGAGGTGGTCGACGACCAGGCCGTGGGCGCGGGAGAGCAGGCCGTAGCCGCCGCCCGCGATGTGCCCGCCCGCGCCGACGCTGTAGCAGATGCCGCCGGGGACGGTGACGCCCCAGCCCTTGTACAGGGCCTCGTACACGTTCATCAGCCGGGCGCCGGGTTCGACGACGAAGGCCCGGAAGGCGGGGTCGTAGCCGACGTACGTCATCTCGGAGAAGTCGAGGATGACCTCGGTCTCCGGATGGGCGGCGAAGTCGGCGAAGCAGTGGCCGCCGCTGCGCAGGGAGACGCGCTTGCCGGCCCGGACGGCGTCGCGCAGGGCGCGTTCGGCGTCCGCGGTCGACCGGACCATCTTGACGTAGTCGGGGCGGGCGACGAAGCGCTGGTTGTTGCCGGTGGTCAGCAGCGGGTACCGGGGGTCCCCCGGCTTGACGACCGATCCGCTGCCCGCGGCCGCACCGGCCGCCGCGTTCGCTGGGCTCGGGGTGGGGGCCGCGGCGGCCACGGCCTGGCTGCCGAGCGCGCCGGCCACTGCCGCGCCTCCGACGACGGCCGCACTGCGGGTGAGCATGGTCCGGCGATCGACACCGTTCATGGTTCTTCCTCAACTCCTGTTCGATGATGACGTGGCGCCGTACCCGGCTCCGGCCGCATCCGCCGCGGCGGGTGACGCACCGGGACCGGTGGGAAGGGGTTCCGCGGGCAGCGGGCGCGGCCCGCTCCTGCGGTCGAGCCGCCCCGAGAGGGCCGCGGTGCCCAGGCCGGCCGCCGCCAGGGCGGCGCCGATCCAGGTCGGTGCGGTCCAGCCCAGGCCGTGGGCGACGGCGAGGCCGCCGAGCCAGGCCCCGAGGGCGTTGCCGAGGTTGAAGGCCGCGATGTTCGCCGCGGAGGCGAGGGCCGGGGCCCCGGCGGCCTGCTGCATCACACGGGCCTGCAGCGGGGGTACCGTCGCGAAGCCGACCGCGCCGAAGGCGAGGAGGGTGATCGCGGCGGGCAGTGCGGCGTGCGAGGTGAAGGTGAACACCACCAGCACCAGGCTGAGGCCGCCGAGGATCACGTACAGGCTGGGCATCAGGGACCGGTCGGCGGCCCGGCCGCCCGCCACGTTGCCCACGCACAGCCCGACGCCGAAGAGGACGAGGAGCCAGGCGACCGCGCCGTCGGAGAATCCGGCGAGCTCGGTCATCATCGGCGCGAGGTAGGTGAAGGAGGCGAAGACGCCGCCGAAACCGAGCACGGTCGTCGTCAGCGCCAGCCACACCTGCGGCTTGCGGAAGACGGCGAGTTCGCCGCGCAGCGCTCCGGCCTGCGGTTTCGGCTGCTTCGGTACGAGGCCGACGATGCCGAGCATGCCGACGACTCCGATGGCGGTGACGGCCCAGAACGTCGAGCGCCAGCCGAACTGCTGGCCCAGCAGGGTGCCGAGCGGGACGCCCAGCACGTTGGCGAGGGTGAGGCCGGTGAACATCAGCGCGATGGCGCTGGCCCGCCGGTCGGGGGCGACCACGTCCGCGGCGACGACCGAGCCGATCCCGAAGAAGGCGCCGTGGGTGAGGGCGGCGATCAGCCGGCCGGCCATGAGGGCGGAGTAGTCGCCGGCCAGCGCGCACAGCAGGTTGCCCGCGATGAAGATGCCCATGAGCACCACGAGCATCGTCTTGCGCGGCAGCCGGGCACCGGCGGCGGTCATCAGCGGGGCGCCGACGACCACGCCGAGCGCGTAGCCGGTGACCAGCATGCCGGCGGACGGGATGGACACGGACAGGTCGCCGGCGACGTCCGGGAGCAGGCCGACGATGACGAATTCGGTGGTCCCGATGCCGAAGGCACCGATCGCGAGGGCGAGGAGCGGGAGGGGAAGTCGCATCGGCCCGGTCAGATCTGTCTCAGGGCGCCGCCGTCGACGCTCCATTCGGCGCCGGTGACCTGGTCCGCGAGCGGGGACAGCAGGTACGCGACGATGCGGGCGACGTCCTCGGGGGTGCCGATGCGGCCGCTCGGGAGTCGGCGCTCCTCGCGGATGAAGTGGTCCACGGCCTCGTCGGCGGGGAGGCCGAAGCGCCGGCCGAGCTGTTCGGCGAAGCCGCCCGGCGCATCGAAGAGGGCGGTACGGGTGGGGCCCGGCGAGACCACGTTGGAGCGCACTCCGCGGGCCCCGAACTCCGCGGCCAGGGACTTGGAGAGGGAGAGCAGCGCCGTCTTGGTGGCGGCGTAGTCGACGATGCCGGGGTCGGGGAAGCGGGCGGCCTCGCTCGCGATGTGTACGAGCGCACCGGCCCCCGCCTCCAGCAGGGCGGGGAGGGCGGCACGGGTCATGCGTACCGCGGAGTGGAAGTTGACCTCGAAGGTGTCGTGCCATTGTTCGTCGGTCACGGCGAGGAAGCCCGTACGGGATTCCAGCGCGCCGGCGTTGTTGACCAGGCCGTCGAGGCGGCCGTGGCGGTCCAGCACGGTGTCGACCACCTGGCGGGCGGCGTCCGGGTCGGTGAGGTCGGCGGTGGCGGTGCTGACGGTGCCGCTGCGTCCGCCGGTGTCCTCGGGGGTCCACGGCTTGCGGGCGACGCCGACGACGGTTGCGCCCTCGGCCGCCAGCAGTCGGGCGGTCGCCGCGCCGATTCCGGAGGATGCTCCGGTGACGAGGTAGACGCGGTCTTCGATACGGAGGTCCATCACGTTCCTTGGGAGAAGGAGACCTGTGTGCGTGGGGGGAGGCGGCCCGGCCCGGCCGGGCCGCCTCTCGGGGGAGGGGGAGACAGCGCGTCTGTCAGGCGGTGGTGGCCGTGCGCTTGGCGCGCAGGAACAGGACCGTGGACAGTGTCCCGACCAGGACGATCGCGGTGTTCACGATGACCGCCGTGGTGATACCGGCGTGGATCTGGGTGTTCGCCGCGGCGAT
>NZ_JBEYXK010000164.1:0-10228 GCF_040645035.1 Streptomyces sp. NPDC046876
GGGCCGCGCACCTGCACGTGTGGTTCTTCGCCCGGCCCGAGGGACAGGCCCAGTTGTACGGGTCGCGGCTGCCCGTCTGGGACGACCTCCTGCCCCAATACCCGGCGGATGTAGCCGAAGCGGACGCAACCGCCGTTGCCGACGCCCTGATTGCCTCGTACGGAGGTCGCCGCTCGGACCCCGACGGGCAGACGGAGCCCTGACCGCGGTCGCGGCCGCCGTCGAACAGCTGCCGCACCGGGCAGGGCTCCGTGCCGCCTGGTCGTAGCCGTAGGGAAGGGGGGCGGAGTCACCTGCGGGGCCCCCGCTCCGTCGCCCCCGCTTCCAGGTCAGACGAGGTTCTTCTCCATGGCGGAGACATAGTGCTTGATCGGGTGGTCACGCAGGCCGTCGCTGGCGGGGGCCAAGAGGTCGGCCGCGGCCCCCTTGAGCCGGTCGGCCAGCGCGCCCGTCAGCGGCATGGAGGAGCGGACGCGGCCGTCGGCGTCGATGTAGTGCAGAGTGTCGACGTGAGTGTAGGCGGGCTCGGGCGGCAGCTGCGGGACGATGTCGTTGTTGTTGACGTAGCGGTGCAGGCGGTCCTTGAAACTCTTGTTGCAGGAGGCAGCCAGGAGGCGGTCGCAGGTGCGGGGCTGGCCGTAGGTGTAGATGCCGTCGGCCTGCAGGCGCGGTTCTTCCAGGTACATGCGGCAGCCGGCGAGCATGGCGAGCGCGCCGCCGAGGCTGTGGCCGGTGAACCACACGCTCTGGTCGTTGTCGCGGAAGTCCGCGAGGGCCTCCTTGACGGTGGGGAAGATCGAGTCGAGGGCTTGGCCGAAGCCGTAGTGGATGTAGCCGGTCTTGCCCGGCCCGGGCCACGGGGGTGTGGTGGCGTCCGAGAGCCAGTCCCGGATCTGCGCGGGTTCGGTGCCCCGGAACCCGGTGATGATCATCTTGTCGCTGGCAATCGTAAACGCCTGCGTGTCCTCCAGCGGAAACGGAGGCGTGAACCGGGTGTGGTGGTGGCGCACTCGGTCGAAACCCCAGTCGCGAGCCTTCGCATCGATGGTGGTCTCGTCCTTGTAGGCAAGGTCCGCGGCCCGAACCATCCAGTACGCGAGCCGGGGACTGTGCTTCTTGGCGGTGTGATCGATCGTCGGCGGTACGAACACGTCATCTCTCCCGGCCATCGTGAACAGTACGCGGACACCGTCCGCCGACCGGCGGACGGTTGCCCGGCCGGTCTCATGGCGAACCGCGGTCCAGGTCGGCCGGCCGGCCGGGCAACCAGACGCTAGCCGTGCACCGACGCGGCTCCAGGCTGCCACCACCCCGGCGCTGTGCAGGAACGATCCCCCGCCACCCGGACGGACCATGGCTGCTCAGGACACGGGCCTCCCGCGCCTCAGGGCCGCCGACTGCCATGAGGTTCAGCGGTAGTCCTGGTAGATGGTCGGCGTGGGCCATTGCTGGTCCTGCGGATGGGAGGGGGGAAGGTACGCCCAGCCGGGATCGGTGTCGTAGCCGTTGCCCGGCGCGGTCGGTGGTGCAGGGACTGGGGGGGGCGGGGGGCTTGTGCTGGTACGGGAGCCGGGGGCCGTGTCGTACCAGTGGGGACCTGGAGACTGCCGTAGCGTTCCAGGCGCTGCCAGCGGAGGCGCGATCCGGCGATGGCGGTGAAAACGGACTGGATGACGACGAGGTACACCAGCTGGCGGTAGACGAACTGCTGAAGGGGGAGGCTCCACAAGGGTCCGGGGCGCTCGTCATCGAGGCGGAACGCGTACAGACCCATCAGCACTTGCAGGAGCAGGAACGCCGTCCACAGGCCCACGATACGCAACGGGTCGAGGAAGACGAGGCCGTGGACGGCGCACACGTCGACGACGGGCGCCAGCAGAGGCAGCAGGACCTGGAACATCAGGAGGTGCGACAGGCCGCGACGGCCGAGTTTGCCCGCCTGGCCGCGCTGGGTGAGGGCGCCGCGGTGCTTCCACATGGCCTGCAGGGTGTCCGTAGCACGAGCGGTAGCGCTGCTTCCACAGGGCGCCCAGTGAGGCCGGTGCCTCGGTCCACGCCTTGGCGCGCTCCTCGTAGACGACCCGCCAGCCGTCGCGGCACAGGGCCATGGTGAGGTCGGTGTCCTCGGCCAGGGTGCTGTCGCTGACGCCGCCGACGCGCAGCAGGGCCTCGCGCCGGAAGGCGCCGACGGCTCCGGGGACGGTGGGGACGCATTCCGCGAGGTCGAACAGGCGACGGTCGAGGTTGAATCCGACGACGTACTCGATGTGCTGCCGGCGTCCGAGCAAGCCGCCGCGGTTGACGACCTTGGCATTGCCGGAGACGGCGCCGACGCGGCGGTTGGCGAAGGGCTGGACGATCACCGGGACGGCGTCGGGTTCGAAGACGGTGTCGCCGTCGACCATGACGAGGAGGTTCACGAGGCCGCGGCCATCCCGGTGTTGAGCGCGGCGGGCTTTCCGGCGTTCTGCTGCCGGATGACCCGGACTCCGGGCAGTTGAAGGGCCTCGACGATGTCGGCGGTGCCGTCGGTGGAGCCGTCGTCGACGACGATGATCTCGACGGGATGGTCGGAGGCGAGGAGGGAGCGGACGGCGGCCTCGATGCCGGCGCTCTCGCTGTACGCGGGGACGATGATGCTGACGGGCTCGGTGACCGGCGCGCCCCAGGCCTTGCGGCGCATCCGCACGTGGCGCCGGGCGGCGGACGAACACGGCGATCGCACGCAACAGGCTGATCGCGCCGGCGGCCACAGGAGCCAGGAGATGCCGTCCAGGATCCAGTCGCTGGTACGCAGCGCGGTGATGAGGGCGAGCCCCTGCCACCGCTCGGATTGCGAGCAGCGCGGCGCTGCGACGTCGCACAACTCGTCGTCGTCCGGTACGGAACGCCAAATTCCGTGCGAGACGAGCCGCTCGTCGGCGTCGAGAAGCGCCTTCAGGACGGGCTCCGCCGGTGTTGCAGGCGCGCCGATCTCGGCCAGGAGCCTCACCGTTTCGGTGACCGCCCGCCAGCCCTCCTCGTGCAGGGGAAGGAGTTCGCGCAGCCGCGGGACGTACGGAGCGCCGGCCGGCCCCGGTTCCCCCAGCAGCGTGGCGGCGTTCCCCTGGCCGTAGGCTCGCCCAGCTGCGGGAGCAGCAGCGCGAGCGCGGGCTTCCCGGTCACCGGTCAACCGCCCGTACGCGAGGCGGGGCGTCGCGCAGGGCGTGCAGCCGCTCCTGTGGCACGGCAACGTGGAGTACCAGACCATCACCTACATGGTGAGCACCGGCAGCTCCGTCGAGTGCGTCAACGTCACCGCTCCGACGTCCACCGTCTCCGGGGTCCCCTGCTGACGGCCGCGCACCGACCGCGCGCGGGCCGGTACGGCGGGGTGCGACCCGCCGTACCGGCCCGGTGCGCACGGCGGCGCGCCCCAGGAGGGTGTCGGCTGTGCTCCCGGGTGTCCAGTCACCGGTCGCAGCGTAGGCGTCCAACTGGTCGGTGACCGGTGCGAACGCCGTCCGTCGGGCCAGCTCCTGGGTGAGCGCGCACTTGTACGTCCATGCCAGGGCCGGATCTACGACGACCCACGTCGTCTGCCGGCATCTGACCTGGTGTTCCCAGCGGGCGAGCCCGGCCTCCTCCAGTGCGGCCATAAGTTCGTGGGAGGCCTCCGGGGGATACAGGCCGGTCAGATGCCGGGCAGTCGAAGCCAGGCTCGGGGACGACCGCCAGGCGTTCGGTGAACCTGCGTCCCTGAACGGCGAATCGTGCGCGGAGCACCTCGGCGTTGCCCTGGACAGCCCTGATGAAGGCTGGCGCCACCGCCTCGGTAGCCGGCCGAGAGTCCTTATCGACGAGGAAGTCCGAGCCCTGGTTGAGTTCCCGGACGTTCCTCTCCCCCAGCCCGACCAACCGTGATCAGGCCCCGCAAAATGTCAGGGGAAGGCTTGCCCACGAACTCGGGCAAGTCGGAGGAGCGTCCCTTCTGGGTTTGGGCAAGCCGTGCTGACCGAGCTGGTCAGCACACGCCAGTTCTACGGAGCCGGGCGTCGCCCGGTGCGGGGGATCCTCTGTAGCTGCCCCCTGCCTCGGCCGGCCGCGGTGGCCGGCCGAGGCTGCTGCGAAGGCACCTCTGTCGCGTCAGACGTCGACCGGCTTGCAGGGGTGGCTCGTGCCGTCCCGGCTACGCCGCTCCGGTCATGCGGGCGAACACCACCACGTTGCTGTCGTAGTAGCGCTTCTTCGGGTCGAAGTTGCCACCGCAGGTGACCAGGCGAAGGCCGGCGTGGTCGAGGTTCTTGTACACCTCCAGCGTGGGGAACTCGGCCTTCGGGTATTCGGCGACCCGGTCCACCGTGAACGTGACCGTCTTGTTGTCCCGTCGGGTCACGTTGATGGTATCGCCGGCCTTCATCGTCTTCAGCTTCTCGAACACGGCGGATGCTCCGTTCCAGGTGACATGCCCGGCTATGACGGCCGGTCCCTGGGAGCCGGGGGTCGGTCCCGGCTCGTACCAGCCCGCGAGCGCGGGGTTCTTCGGGGTCTGCATGGTGCCGTCCTCGTTCTGCCGCAGGGTCTCCAGGGAGCTGGACAGGCCGAGGGAGGGGATCGTGATCTTCTGCGGTTCCGACCGGCCCAGGGCAGTCGGCTCGGCCCGGCCCGCACCCGTGTCCGCACCCGTGCCCGCACCCGTGCCCGCACCGCTGCGCGGTACGCCTGCGGATGACGCGGAGTCACCGCCGACGGGTGCCGGTTGTCCACCCTGGGCCTGCCCGTCACGGGCATGGGGATTTACCGCGTTCTGGCCGGCGCACCCCGCGAGGAGCAGTCCGGCGAGAGCGGCTACGGTCAGCGCGCCTGCGGTTCGGCAGCGGCGGGGACGTGTCGGCTTCACGCGCCGCCCCCGGTGGTCCCCTTGCGGGCGGAGACGGCAGGGGCCCGCTTCCGCGCGACGGCGACCGCACCGGCCGCCAGCGCGAGTGCGGCGACCGTCGCACCGTCGCGCACCGTCAGTGGCGCCGCTGCCTGCTGCGGGGAACCGCCGCCGGTCTCGATACCGCCGACGGGGATGGACCCCACGGCCGCGCCCTTGACCTCTCCGCAGTTGGTCGGAGCCGTGGCCTCCTGGGGCAGCTTCGGGTCGAGCTCGCTCTTGCCGGCGCCCTCGAAGTCGTACTTGGCGTTCTTGTTGCGGTCGATGCCGTGTTGTACGACATGCAGGTCCTTGATGTGGTCGACCACGTCCTGGCCCACGGCGATGGTCCGTTTGTAGGAGATCCTGCCCTGCTTGTCAGCGACGGGCATGCGCTCCACGGCGAGACCGCTGGTGGCTTTGGTGTCCCCGGCCGTGGTGAGCGAGATGTTGATGTCGCCGTAGTCGTGTGTGGCCTCGGTGTTGCTGAGGACCCCGTCGCCGTCGGTGTCGGCACTGGCGTCCGGGCAGTGAAAGTCGTGGCCCTTCGTGGAGCCGTGGAGATGCTGGGCCGACGGCTGCCCGGGCACCATGCCCTCGGACTCGACTTGCACCGTGAGTTGGTTCCCCTTCAGGTTGAGCATGACCGTGCCCCTGGAACCTGAGCCGTTCAGCTGCGTCAGGTCGATCTGGTATGCCTTGCCGCCCTCCGCGAGAGCCGGCCCGGAAAGCCCCAGGGTCAGGAACACAGCGGCGGGTACGGCGGCGAGTACCACGAGGCGACCGGGGCGCTTGGCTATCACATTCGCTCCTTTTCCAAGGATCCCCGTGACGGGAACCCCACATCGAACGGGGATGAACGAGCTCCTGAAGAGCGGGTCACTCCCTCTTCGTTGTCCCGATGCCCTCGGATGGGTTCTGACGGGAGGAATTTCAGGCGACTCCGGCAGCCGACCGACAGCCGTCTCTTGGGCAGCACACGATGAGAGCCTGACGCCCCGCCGAGTGCCACCCGTCTCTCTCAGCGCCCTGACCAGGCGGCCGCCTTCCGCAGTACGGCGCCACGACCGCGGTACGGCACCGTCCACAGCGTCTGCCCGCCTACGCCCGTGATCCACATCGCCCCTCATGGCCCGCCGCCTCACCGACGAGAGCACCGGCCGCGGGGATGTGTGGAGACGGTCTTGCCGCCTGCCGGGTGGGCCGAATGTCCCTGTAGCCGGCCTGGCGGCATACCAGCGGCCAGCTGTACCCGCTGCAGGACCCGCCGGGACCGTGTTCCGCTGCTGATACGTCTCGCGATCGAAGGCTGGCGGGTGATGGGTCTCGGTGAATCTCCCCACCTGACGCTCGGGGGTGGAACGGACCTGCTCACTCCCACCCTGGAACCCCCGGCCTCACCCGGTGGGGGGAGGGAGATCGTTCCGGTGGCCGACGCCGCACCGCCGCGGTCGATGCGACGTTCAGAACATGACGAGCGCTGAGCGGACGGCGAAGGCGCGCTGGAGCGCCTGGTGGCAACGGTGGCCGTGCTGGGTGGCCCGGGCGACGGTGCTGTGGGCGGTGCTGTATGCAGGCTTCGGCCTGGTGTGCGCGCTGACGGGAACCTCCTTGCTCTACCACGGCGGTGGCTCCGGGGCCTCCTGGCTGGGCTGGGCGGTCATGACGTTGGGTGTGTCGGCGGCGGTGGTCAGTGGGGCGGTGGTGGTGTACGGGCTGCGGCCGGCGCTGCGGGTGCTGCTCCTGGTTTTAGGTAGAAGGTCAGTCAAACTGTCCTATAGATAGACGACTTCGGCTGACCGGGACCACCTATCAGGCGCCTTCTCGGAGGTTGCCGAGCCGATGCTCATTCAGCGCTGGCGCGATCTCGGACTGATTGAGCGCATGTTCGCCGTCCTGGATACGCCACTGCAGACGTTGCACGGGCAGGGCGTCGGCTTCTTGGACTGCCAGATCGCCGAGCTCGCGCAGTTCTGCGCCTCCTTCCACGTGCTGAGAGCCCGCATCCTCATCCAGCCGTAGTCATCACGGAAGCGCGGTCACAGCCAGAATTCGAGATCCGCATCAGCCCAGCACACCAGCCCAGGCGCTACATCAATGGCCCGTCATATGGCCCGCCTGCGCTTCCGAATCGGCCTCGACCTCGGCGCCCGTACACCCGAGGAGACCGCCCTGTCCATCGGCGCGGAGATCGTCGCCCACCGCCGGGGCGGCAGCGGAGTGTCCCTGACAGGCGCGCACACCCCGATCCACCACGACACGGCGACCATGCAGGCGCGGCGCACCGGCTCGGTCGCCTGAGAGCCGTCGTCGTTCAGGCCTTCCTGAGCAGCTGGGTCATCGCGCGGCCGAACATGAGGCGGGCCGTCCGGTTCAGGACGCTGTCGAAGAGGCGGGGCAGGAAGCAGATGCGCAGCTCCTCCCGCCACACCACCCGACTGCGGCCCCCCGGCCCCGGCCGAACCTCGATCTCCGCCCAGCCCAAGACGACCCGTCCGACCACAGTTCCTCGAAGCATCTGGATCACCAGCCAACGCGCCGGCCGCGACCGCCTCAACCACGCCCAACTCGGAATGCAATGGACTCAGTAGCGGACTGGCCTGCGATGATGACAGCGTGCCAGAGCCAGGGACCACCGCCGTCGTCATTGTCTTGCCCGATGCCGCCCCGCTCCTCGATGCGGCGTGGCGTATCGACCCGGCTCTGGTGCGTCATGGCGTGCCCGCGCACGTCTCGCTCCTCTACCCGTTCGTGCCGGAATCGGCGCTGACAGATCAGGACGAGAAGGACGTGCGTTGCCTAGCGGCAAGTTTTCCGGCAGCTGATCTGCTCTTGGAGGAGGTCGTGACGGCGTCCGGCTTCATCGCCGTCACCGTTCCGGGACTCCAACCGATCGTCGATGCGTTCCACGCCCAGTGGCCCGGGTTGCGCCCGTACAGGGGCCGCTTCGGAGCGCAACCCGCAGCCCATATCACGGTCGCTATGGGCGCAGACAACCCGACAGCTGCCACCCATGTCCGCGCTGCCATCGGCAGCCTGCTGCCGATGTACACCCGCGCGGCGGCCATCCAGCTGGTGGTGCTGACGAAACAAGGCTGGCAGTCGCGGTTCACCGCGCCGCTCGGCGTCCCGGACAGGCGATGTAGCTGATCGTCCATGACGGGCGAGCGTCGCCTCATGGCGATGAGGCCGATCATCCGGTCCTCGGCGAGGATGCCCCAGCTCCACTGCGCCCTCGGCGTCTCGGCCGCCCGGGCAAGGTCGCTGCGGATCTTCTCCTGTGCTTGGTCGAAATCAGTTCCTTGGCGGTGGGGCGGTCGGCAGGGTCGGGGCCAGGCAGGCGGTGATGGTGGACTCGAAGTCGGGGAACGGCCAGGGCCGTACATCGCCCAGCGGGGTGGTGATGCCTTTGGCAATGACGGCCGGCTTGTCCAGGCGGTCGATGCTGAACAGGGAGGCGCCCAGGCTCCAGACGTCGGCGGCTAGCTGCGCCTGAACGTGTACGTCCGCCGAAGCCGCCACCGCCCGCGCCCCTGCTGGGGCCCGACCCGCGGCTTCCGGGTGTACCGCCTCGCTGGTGGTGCAGGCGGCTGCGCCGGCTGTCTGGGTTCGCAATCACCGCCGCCTGGCCCGTGTTCTCCCTGTCTCCACCGGGCTCCCCCGGCGCCTTTGACGGTGGCCTCCGAGTTGGTGACTCCAGGGCGTCACGTCGCCGGGGACGCCGTTGAACACTGCCGACGGCCGACTTCAACCTGGTGTGCGGTGAACAGCGCTTCGGTGACGAGGGGCCCTTCTGGATCAGTGCAGGGTCCCGCAACACCTACTTCTTCTCCGTCGGCGACTAGGGGCCGTGCCACATCGAAATGTATGACTTCAACAGCGGCCAGTGGCTCAAGTCTGCCAGCAGCCATGGCTGATCTGCGCAGGTAGCCGCCCAGAGTCGACCGGGCCGACCGAGCAAGTGCGGCCCGGAACGCTCTGAATCGTTGCGGAATCCCGAGCCGGCACTACTGAACTTGAAAGCGTGATGTCGGCTGTGTCCTACACCGCGCCCGCCGTGAACAGGGCGGTCCCGGGTCCCGGGTGCCCACCCGTCGCCCGAAGGCGTCCCGGCGCCTCCCCGGTGACGAAGAAGCAGCCGATGGCGAGGACCTACGCGGACAGGGTCCACGGGGCCGCCGGCACCGGGACGCCGAGTTCCGCTGCCGTCCCGGGAATTACTCCGACGGGCCGACGAACCGTTGCCCGACACCGTGTCCGTCCACTATGCCTGTTTGGATGGACGAGACCGAGTTACAGCCCTCCGGGATACACAGCGTCGACGCCTTCATGGCGGCCCTGCGGGCGCTCAAGGCCCGTTCCGGCTTGACCCTGCGACAGTTGGAGAGCCGGGCCAAAGCCCAGGGTGACGTACTGCCCCGCAGCACCGTCGCCGACCTGCTGCGCAGGCGTACCCTGCCCCGCCGTGAGACGGTCGCCGCCTTCGTCCGCGCTTGCGGGGAAGAGGCCGGATCGGCGCAGTGGTTGCAGGCCTGGGAGCGCCTGGCGAGAGCGGACCCCGCCGCAGACGCCGGCGGCGACAGGGGTGGCGCCGAGGAGCAGACACGGCCTGCGGGAACCGGGATGCGGGGGAGAGCCGTGCTGGTGGTGGCCGCCGTGGGGCTGACGGGAGCCGTCGCGGCGGGCGTTCTGCTGGACCGGGACCAGGCCGCCCCGGGTCCGCCCGCGACGGGTGCCACTGGAAGCCGCCTTCCCGGGCTCCTCTCCGTGCCCTCCGCCGGGAGCTGGGCCCGCATCCGCCCCGCGCGGACTCCGGAGCTGTGCCTCACGGCGGGCAAGGAGCGCTCCGGGCGGTACGGATCTGAGGTCGCGGTCCAGCGCCCCTGCACGGAGCCCGGCCCGCGCACGTTCCTGCAGCCCGTCGGAGACGACGTCGCCTCCATCAAGTGGGAACATCCCACGAGCAAGGTGATGGGCTGCCTGACCGTCCTCGACAGCGGTCCGGCCAAAGGGCTGGTGGAGCCGCAGGACGACTGCAGTGACGGCAGGGACGCGCAGCTCTTCCGGATTGAACACTTCGGCGCGACGGCGGAGGGCTACCGGCTGAGGAGCGCCCGTACCGCACTGTGCCTGGGCGTCCTCGACGGTGAGACGGTCGCCGGAGCCGAAATCGTCCCCCAGCCGTGTGGCGATATGCCCGGCCAGCGCTTCCTGGTGGACTTCCTGTCCCTGACGTCGTGACAGCAGCCGTTTGCTGTCGGCGCGTCAGGCGGCGGCCCGCTGCGCAGGGCCTCGATGAACCAGGTGAAGACGGGGGCGAGGCTCGCCACG
>NZ_JBEYXK010000165.1:0-9883 GCF_040645035.1 Streptomyces sp. NPDC046876
TTCAACACCCGGCGCCGCCCACCGCCACGAGGGTGACCCGGCCCCGCCCCTTCTCCCCCCCCCCGGCGCCGGACTGGCGGGCGGTGCGCCCCGCCCGCGCGGGGCACCGCTCCCCGCTCGCCGCTCTCGACCCAATCGCCCCGGACAACGAGCGGGGTGCTTCTGGCGGAGGTGGCAGGGAGGGCCGGAGTGGGCCGGGCCGCGGTGGTGAACTGGCGCCGCCGGCAACCGGACTTCCCCGCCCCGGTGGCCGGCACCGACGTGCACCCGCAGTTCGACCCCCGCGCGGTCGTCGCCTGACTCCTCGCCCACGACAAACTGGTGGGCCGAGCACACTGGCCGCCGCACCACTATGCGCTGGGGTCGCGGAGGCCGACTGCGTCGTGCCGCCAGAACGGCTCTGCATAGACCAGTGTCCCAGTCATCCATGGCTCGTACTCCGGGAGCCTGAGGGCCTGGAAGGCGCCGTCTGGAATGCGCAGGGATGGCTTTCGAAAGCCTTGGTCGCCACCGGGCGCGAAGCCGAAGCGAGAGTAGTAGCCCGGATCGCCCTCCAGGAAGACCAGGGGGACGGCACGCTCAGCGAGGGTCTTCAGCCCGTGTCGGACCAGGGCAGAGCCGATACCGCGTTGGTGATGCTCGGGCATGACGGCCAACGGGCTGAGCACGTGCACCTCAACCAGTCGCCGAGGGGCATCGAGCAGACTGCGGGTGAACATGACGTGCCCGACGATCTGCCCGTCGAGTTCAGCGACCAGTGAGAGGCCGTCCGCGGGCGTGATCGTGCTCCGCAGGGTATCGACCAGGTTGGTCACGACAAGCCCGTGGTCACCGAACGCCCGTAGGTGGATGTCCCGCACAGACTCTTTGTCGCTCGGAAGTTCTTCGCGAAGATCCATGCCCGGAGGGTAAGAGCCCGTCCCAGTCGCTCGCACACGGTTTTGCAGACCGAAGGATGCACGGTGAGTGCCTCCGAGCTTATGCGGGTGCTGGAGCATCGAGGCTTGCGCAGTAGCCGCCAGGTCTTGAAGGCGGCCATGGCCTGTTCGACGAGTGCGCGGATCTTGGCGTGGGGGAGCGGTTGACCGCTTGCTGATCTGTGCACAGTGTCTCCCCGTGGCCCCAGTAGGGCAGCCGGACAGTGAGCGTGGATGTGCCGAACGGCAAGGCCGTATCCTGCGGTGGGCGAAGCAGGCGCTGTAGAGGCGCCGGTTGTCCATTGCAGTGGGCGCACCCCACTCCGGGGTACCAGGCACCCGACGAACTACCAGGAGGTTGACCGGTGATCACCCTGTCCGCAGTGGGAGGAGTGGCTCTGGTCGAACTGGGCATGGCCTTGACTCCGGGACCGAACATGATCCACCTCGCATCCCGCGCGATCACCCAAGGCCGCAGGGCGGGTCTGGTCAGCCTCAGTGGGACCGCCGTGGGCTTCCTGTGTTACCTGCTGGCCGCGGCTGCGGGCCTTTCCGCGCTGTTCACTGCCGTGCCGGTGGCCTACACGGTGGTCAAGCTGGCCGGGGCCGTCTACCTGGCCTACCTCGCCTGGGGCATGCTCAAGCCCGGCGGCCGTTCGCCCTTCGCCCCGGCCCAGGACCTGCCCCCGGTCTCCGACGCCCGACTGTTTTCGATGGGGCTGCTGACCAACCTGCTCAACCCTAAGATCGCTCTGCTGTACGCCGCGCTACTTCCGCAGTTCCTGAACACTCAGGCGGGTCCGGCCTGGAAGCAACTGCTCCAGCTCGGCGGTGTGCAGATCATTGTGGGGATCACCGTGAACGCTGTGATCATGTTGGGTGCAGCACGGGTGTCCGGGTTCCTGGCCGCCCGGCCCCGCGTCATGACCGCCCAGCGGTTCACGGCAGGCGGCCTGCTGGGCATCTTCGCTCTGCGCACCGCACTGTCCCGCACCCCCGTCTCCACCTGAGCCATGCCTTCGTATCCGTAACGCGCCAGTTGAGGGGTGGGACGGCGGTGAGACGTGAAGAAGCTCTTGGCGGCCCGGGCCTGGATCGCCGTCGGCCTCGTCTTCGTCGCGGAGAAAGTCGTCACCGCCCACGCGGCGGGCCGGAAGGCGCAGCTGCTTGCCGGGACGCTCGCCGTCGAGCCGGCCGGCCTACGACCTGTTCCGGCACGCGGTCTACCTCCGCTCCCTGTGGGACATCGCCCGCCGCCGCGAGGAGGCGCTGGTGTGCGACCCAGAGCGGCCCGGGCCACCTGCGCGCACCGATGCCGCACGCCGCACCGGTGCCGCGCCGGCAAGCAGGCGGAGAAGGGAGAGGAGAGCCGTGTACGCAGGCGTGCCGCTGGCCAGTGCCCTGGGAGCCGGGGGGAGCATCCACTCGCACACAGCGGTGCCGGCAGCACGAAGGCCCGGCCGCTCGGGGGAGCCGAAACCTTCGGCTTCGAGGGGAGGAAGCTCGCGGCCCGAACGTCGGGCGCGGAATCGGGGCCGCGGACTGGACGGGCCCGACGTGGGGGCCGGACCAGTGCACGCGTCACCGTCTGAACGCCGGCCTCAGCCGTGAGGCCAGGCGGCACGTGAGTGAACGCACAGCGCCGCCGGACGGACTCCTGCCGTCGCCTGCGCCATGATCGCTCGAGCACGATTCGACGTGGGTGGATGCGTCGTCGTTTGGGTGGGTTGAGGGCCGGAACCTGGGCAGGCGCACTCCGGGCGGGGAATCGTGATCCTTCGATCGGCCCAGGAGGAGCCTTGAGTGACTTCCAGGAATCGAGCCGCCGGCAGGACAGCAGCGCAGCGGCGGTAGCGCAGACGGTGCAGGACAAGACGAGCGAGGGCGCCGCTCTGGTCGGCGGCAAGGCCGCCGAGGTCGGCGGGACGGTGAAGGAGCAGGCGGCCAACGTCGTCGGCGAGGCCACCTCCCAGGCCCGCAACCTCGCCGGCGGCCTGCGCGATCAGCTCCAGGGGCAGGCACAGGCCCAGACGAGGAGCCTGGCGCAGAACGTGCGCCGGCTCGCGCAGGAGCTGCACGAGATGAGCGAGAACGGCAAGCCCGACTCCGCCATGGCCGGCGTGGCCCGGAAGGTGGCCGAGGGCGGCAAACGGGCCGCCGACCGCATCGAGCAGCGCGGACCCGACGGGCTGCTCGGAGACCTGCAGAACTTCGCACGCCGCCGCCCCGGCGCCTTCCTGGCGGGCGCGGCCGTTGCCGGGTTCCTCGTCGGGCGGGCCGAGAAGGGGGTCATCGCGGCCGCCTCCGCCGACAACGGTACGGGCGAAGCCGGCGGGCCGGAGGCTGGACCGGCAGACCGGACTGATGGAGGCGTGCCTGCGGTGCAAAACGCCGGCATACCGGCCGGTTACGACGACCTGACCGACACCTACGGCCAGTCGCAGCCCCCGCACGTGGTGCCCATGCCGCCCTCCCAGCCGCCGGCCGGCGGCCCGTCGCAGCGAGCGGAAGGGATGTGAGTCGTGGCCACCGCATACCAGGAACGGCCGACGCACCATGCCCCGCATCACCGGCAGGCCGCAGAACCGTCGATCGGTGATCTGGTCGAGGCCATCGGCCAGGACGTATCAGGGCTGGTCCGCACCGAGATCGAACTGGCGAAGGCGGAGCTGACGCAGGAGTTCGCCAAGGCCGGCAAGGCGGGCGGGATGCTGGGCGGCGCCGGCTACGCGGGCCACATGGCGATGCTGTTCGGCAGCCTCACGGTTGTCTTCGCGATGGCCAACGTGATCAATATCGTCTGGGCCGCGCTGATCGTCACCGCCCTGTGGGCCACCGTCGGCGCGGCGCTCTATGTGAGCGGACGTGCGGGCTGGCGCAATGTCCACCTCAAGCCCGAACAGACCGTGGAGTCGCTGAAGGAGGATGCGCGATGGGCCCGACACCCGACGAGCTGAGGACCGACGCGGAGTACCGGCGGGCGCACCTGGCGCGCAACGTCGACGCCCTCGCGGACAGGATGACCCCCCGCAGGATGGCGCAGCGCAAGGTCACATCGGTGCGCCACCGCGTCAGCGGAGTGAAGGAGCGTGTGATGGGCACGGCACAGGACACGGCGCACGGAGCCTCCGAAGCTCTGAGTCAGGCCACCGACAGCATCGCGGAGACCGCCAAGGACGTCGGCACGACCGTGGGCGAGACCCTCCAGCAGGCGCCTTCGCAGGCGAAGCGGCAGACACAGGGAAGCCCTCTGGCCGCCGGGCTGATCGCCTTCGGCGCCGGCATGCTCACGGCCGCGCTCCTGCCGACCTCCGAAGCCGAACAACGTGCCGGACGGCAACTGAGGGAGCACTCCGAAGAGCTGCTGGAACCCGTCAAGCAGACGGTCGGCGAAGCAGCACAGGAGGTCAAGCAGGAGATGCGGGAGCCCGCGGCGCAGGCCGTGGAAGCGGTGAAGAGCACCGCCCAGGAGGCCGCGGAGACCACCAAGGACCAGGCCCGGAGCGCCGGCCAGGAGACAGCGCAGGGCCTGCGCCAGGTGGGCCAGGACGCCGCCGAAGAGGTGCGCGGCACCCCCGGCCCCTCCGGTTCTCCTTGAGCCACTTGCGCAGCCTCGCGCGGCCGTCTCGCGGCTTTCGGTTCCGACGCGCATCGTGTGGCGCGTTCACGGGCGAGGAAACGGCGAGCATGGTCGCGACGAGCCCGGCCAGACCATGGAGGCGGGCGCTGGCGAGCAAGGCCGACGCCAAGGCGCTCGCCGGCGCGGCAGGTCGGCGAGCACCTTGCCGCGGCCGGCCCGGCCGCGGCTGCGGGCTGAGGAACACGTCTGCACCGCACCCTGGTCACGCACAGCGTGCGGCCGAATGGGGTAAGCCGCACCTCGGGCATGCCCGGGCATGTCCGAATGGGTGACGTCTTGCCGTACGGATGCGTGACCGCGCAGCGGCGGCGATCACGGCGGTTCCCCAGAGCGACCAGCCCCCGCCCGTACCGCCGCCGAGGCCGGACAGGCGGCGGGTGCGCTACGACGCCATCGAGGTCGCGCACTGCCGGGCCGGCTTCCGTGTCTGCCTCGCGGGCCGTCGGGCTGGAGAACGCCGAGGACGTGACCTCACCGACCCCGACTTCGTGGAGTGCACAGGTGTAGACCCCGAGGGGTTGTAGTCCTCCCGCTGAGCCGGGATTCCGCGCTGTCCGACGGCGCCCAGGCGGCGGAAGGGGTTGGACCGGAGGGGGGCTGGACCATTGTCTGGAGGGTTGCCGTCGGCGGGGGGACCGGGGTGTGACCGAAGGCGCGGCCGCGCCCGGTGCGCGCTCGACGCGTTCGTGGAACGCGGCTACCGCAGGATGACCTCCAGTAGTTCAGCAGCCTCTGCGCTGAGGCCGGACAGCGCTCCGGCGAGCACCTTCAGAGTCGGTGGCGGCGGTTTCCGCGGCGGCCGTGTGCAGTCAGCCCAGGCCGCGGGGCGAGTCGCCTGTGTATGGCGGATAGGCCGTTTTGTCATGAGCTGTTTTGGCCGCCGCGGAAGGTGCGCCGGTAGGTGTCCGGGGGCACTCCCACCGCGCGGCTGAAGTGTCGGCGCAGGGTGGTGGCCGTGCCCATGCCGGTGTGCACGGCGATCCGTTCGACGGGCGTGTCGGTGGTCTCCAGGAGTTCCTGCGCGCGCCTGATGCGCTGAGCGTGCAGCCAGCGCAGCGGCGTCAGGCCGGTGCTCTGGTGGAAGAGCCGCGTCAGGTGCCGGGTGCTCATGCCCGCGCGGCCGGCCAGGTCTTGCACGGTCAGCGGCTCGTGCAGCCGGTCGAGGGCCCAGTCCTGCAGGTCGGCGAATCCGTCACCGCTTCGAGCCGGGACGGGCGCGGCGATGTACTGCGCCTGGCCGCCGGCGCGGTGCGGCGGCACGACCAGGATGCGGGCGAGCGCGTTGGCGACTGCGGTGCCGTGGTCGAGTCGCACCAGGTGGAGGCTGAGGTCGAGGGCGGCGGCCTTGCCCGCGGCGGTGAGGAGCTGCCCGTCGTGGGTGTAGAGGACATCGGCGTTGACGCGCACGTGCGGGTAGCGCTCTGCGAGCCGGGCCGCGTGCCACCAGTGTGTGGCGGCCTCGCGCCCGTCCAGCAGTCCCGCGGCGGCGAGGACGAACGAGCCGGTACACAACGAGGCGATACGGGCGCCACGCCGGTAGGCGTCACGCAGCGCGTCCAACAGGTCTTCGGGCGGATCGGCCTCGATGTCGTCGCAGGACGGCACGATCACGGTGTCGGCGTGGGCGAGTACGTCGAGCCCGCGCGGGGTGTCGACGCGCAGCAGGCCGCCCAGCCGGGCGTCCTGCGGTCCGCAGACCGCGAACTCGTACCAAGGGTCCGCCAGGTGCGAGCGGTCAACGCCGAAGATCTCCAGAGCGATGGCCGCCTCGAAGAGCATCGCCCCGTCGTACACGGGCATCGCCACCAAAGTCATGTCCGAAAGTGTACGGGTGGCGTCGCTTGCGACACTCGTGCGGGCGGCTTGCGGATCCCAAGATCGATGCATGAACACGAACACACCGCAGCAGACTGTCGCGATCTTCGGCGCCTACGGCCACACGGCCCGCTTCCTCATCGACGAGTTCCACAAGCGCGGCTTCGGTCTCTCCCTCGGCGGCCGCGATCCGGAACGCATGGCCGCCCTGGCCGAGGTCCACCCGTACGCCCGCACCCACGTCGCCACCGTCGACGATCCTGCCTCCCTGGACGCGCTGGTGGCGGGCGCCGTGCTGGTGGTCAACGCCGCGGGCCCGTTCGGCGACACCACCGGACCGCTGATCGACGCCGCCCTGCGCGCCGGCATCCACTACATCGACATCACCGGCGAGCAACCCGTCACCCGCCACAGCTTCGAGACCTACCGGGACCGGCTGGCGGGCAGCGGTCTGCTGTTCCTGCCCGCGTTGGGCTTCTTCGGGGGGCTGCCGGACCTGCTGGCCACCGCGGCGATGGGCGACTGGGCGGCCGCGGACGACATTTCGGTGGCGTTCGCGCTCGACAGCTGGCACCCGACAGCCGGCACCCGCAGGGCAGGGGCGCGCAGCGCGGGCAAGCGGGTGACGGTGAGCGGCGGCCGGCTGGTGCCGTTCGACGACAACCAGGACGTTCCGGCGGACTGGGACTTCCCCGCGCCGATCGGTACGCAGCCAGTGCGCGCGCTGGGGACGGCCGACCAGATCACCATCTCGCAGCACCTCAAGGCCCCCGAGGTCCGGGCCTTCATGAACGAGACGCCGCTGGCCGACCTGCGGGACCCGGCCACTCCGGCACCCACCGCCGTATCCGCGGACGGCCGTTCGGCGCAGTCCTGGCTGATCGACGTCGTGGTCACGCGCGGGGCCGAGCGCCGCGCCGCGTCCGCGGTCGGTCGGGACATCTACGCGGTGACCGCGCCGGTGGTCGCCGAGGCGGCCGTCCGGATCCTCGCGGGCCGGACACTGCCGAGCGGCACGGCCTCCGGGATGCGCGCCCCGGGTGAGGTGTTCGAAGCCGAGGACTTCCTCTCGTCGGTCGCCGACATCACGTGGTCGCGGCGCTGACCGACATCTCCGGGCAGCGCGTGCCATCAGTGTTGAGCCGGTGCCGGCGATCATCCGGCAGGGCCTTGCCAGTCCGCCGTGGGACCGGCCCCAACTGACTGGGCAAACCCAAGGGGAACCTGGGCAAGCCGCCCTGCACAGCCTGACGTGCGGTTCGACCGATCACGGGAGACGGAGCGGTCACGCCCTGCGGGCGGCAGTCCGGAGACAGCCGGAGCCACCACGCAGGCCGTGGACCGACGTCACGCAATACCGAGGATCCATGGACAGTGCAAACATGGGTGCAGACTGAGCCTTGGCGTCCTCGGAGTCTGCAGTGCGACAGGGCTCTACTTCGCTGTCGTCACACGTACTTCCAGCGCCAGCCTCCGGTCCCCGATCGCACCCCGCTGGGGCACTCGGCCTTCTGGTATTCAAATCGCCAGACGCTCGTGTGCTTGCTGCCGTCGGCACAGGTGATCCAGACCTGCAGGTAGGCTCCGGTGCCCGCGCACTTGACGTGGTATCGCCTGGCTCCTCCGGGGCCGGCATTGTCGTACCACTTGCTGCAGGAGGACGCTGCTGCCCGGGACACCGACTCAGGCGTGGCCGCCGTCGCCGGCGCCGCGGCAGCCACGGTGGTCGCGCACAGCACAGCTGCCGTCGCAATCCCCGTTGCGATCCGTTGCCTCATTGCATATCTCCTCACGTCGAGTTGCGGTCATGCGGGGCGGACCCTTGAGCCCTGCCGCCACTTGAAGGTATGGGTCGAGGCCATGGTCGGCATCGGGTGAAGGGTTGACCTTTCGCATCAAACGCCGGCGGTAGTGCGTGTTCACCTACAACCCCGGTGGTAGGCGAACCGCGCCAATCGAACCGGCGAGCTCCCAAGGGTTTGGATGCGCGACGGGTGGCGGGTGCCGCCCCCGCTGCTCTTCCAGATGCGGGGCGCTCCGGAGTCGGGCCGTCCGATACGCATTCGCGATGCCCGCACCCAAACCAGCCTCGCGGGAGGGCGGCTGTTCCGGCACGCGGCCGGTTGACCGAAGGCCTGCGGGCGCTCCGTGTCCATTCTCGCCGTCGAGCGAACGGCATCCGGCGCCGGCTCCCACGCCGCGCGCCTGCGCTGCGCCGAGACCGTTCCCTTCACCGCCGCGCACGCCCTGGACGCCGGCTCCTGGGCTGCCATCGACTGGCCGGTCACACACTCGGCGGCCATTGCCTGGCAGGCCGCGAAGTCGGGAGAACCCGTCACCGTGCTCTCCCTGACCCCCGAGGCAGTACGAGGGCACGGGCATTCACCCGCTCAATCCGACCTAGGTTCTGTCTCTTTGGTCAGCGTCGGATCCAGATGAGGATGCCGGCGAGGTAGAGTGCGGCTTGGTAGGCGATGGCGAGTTTGTCCGTCCGTGTGGCCAGGCCGCGCCACTGCTTGAGCCGGTTGATGCACCGCTCGACGGTGTTCCGCTGTTTGTAGGCCTCGGGGTCGAAACCTGGCGGGCGGCCCCCTCGCCGTCCTCGCCGCAGACGGTGGCCGATCTGGTCGGAGGGCTGCGGGATGACCGCGCGGATTCCCCGGCGCCGCAGGTGGCTGCGGATCGCGCGGGACGAGTAGGCACGGTCCGCCAGCACCACAAAGGGCCGGGTTCGCGGCCTGCCCGGGCCGCTGCGGGGCACCCTGATACGGGCCATCACCGTCTCGAAAGCGGGTGCGTCACCGGCCTGGCCCGCAGTGACGGTGAAGGCCAAAGGTCGTGCTCCGCCGTCCGCGGCGAGGTGGACCTTGGTGCTCAGCCCGCCGCGGGAGCGCCCGAGGGCGTGATCGGCGGGCTCGCCGGCACCTGGCGCCCCTTTTGGCGTGCTCCAGCGGCGTGCTGATGAGCCCGGACGACCGTGGAGTCCACCGAGACGGTCCAGTCGATGTCGTCGGCGGCGTCCGCCGCCGCCAGGACGGCGGCCAGGATCGCCTCCCAGGTGCCGTCGACGGCCCATCTGATCAGCCGTTTGTGGGCGGTCTGGAAAGAGCCGAGTTCGTCGGGCAGGTCCCGCCAGGGCGAGTTGGTGCGGTACTTCCACGCAATCGCCTCGAGAGTGCGGCGGTGATCGGCCCACCGCCTGCCGCGGACCGGATCGGCCGGCATCAGCGGCGCGATCCGGTCCCACATCGCATCAGTGATCACTAATCGGACGGACACATCCGATCAACTGATCAGCCCATCAAAGAGACACGCGCTAGGCCCCGGCACCGGATCCGCAGGCGAAGAAGCCCCAGGCCAGGCGCGTCGGGACGATGGCGGTCGAGCCTGCAGCCGCGGCCGGGCTCCGGCTGGATTTAGAGGCCATCTCATTTGGCGAGCCTGCGGTAGCAGATGAGGGTGCAGGCGATGCTGGTGAAGGCGAGGAAGTGCTCGGCCTTGCGTTCGTAGC
>NZ_JBEYXK010000166.1:0-9400 GCF_040645035.1 Streptomyces sp. NPDC046876
GGCCCCTCCGCGCCGGGCGGGGAGCCGCGCAGCGCCGCGAGCCGCCGCCTGCGCTCCCGGATCCTGAAGGGGATCCGGGTGCCCGCCCTCGGTGGTTTCCGGCTGCTCAGCCGAGATCGGGCCGCACGTTGAAATCGCCGTCCTCGACGAGCGCCCTCTCCAGCCCCAGCGGCTCCGCGAGCGCGTGGTACCCGGCGACGCGCGTGGGGCCGACCGGTACGAAGTAGGACTTGAGTACGCGCAGCAGCAGCCGGAAGCCGAGATCCGGATCGGCCTCGGCGACGACCCGCCGCAGCGCCGGCACCACGCCGGGCACCGCGGCGTAGGAGTGCCCGGCCGTGGCCGACTCCAGATCCTGGGCCACCGAGGCGATCTCGCCCAGCACCGCTTCCGCCAGCCCGCGAGCGGGTGGCGGATCCAGCGGGACGGGTGCCTCGCCGATGTTCCAGGTGATGCGGTACTCGGCGATCTCCTCGATCCAGGTGAGCCACTGGCGTCCCTCGATCCCGCACGCTTCGAGATCGAAGTCCCGGAACGTCCCCGCCTGCCACAGCGCGGACAGCTCCGGGCCGGACAGGTCCGAAGCCAGCAGCCGCTTGGTGTCATCCAGCAGCTGATGGGCGAACGCACCGTCCTCGCGCTCCGCGAACCACCCGACGTGGGCCAGAGCGATGGACATCCTGTTCGTCCGGGGGTAGTGGAACGTTTTCATCAAGCCGCTGAGCCCGATGTCCGAACCGAGTCGGCGTGGAACCTGCTTCACCAGTGCGTCCTTTACTTCGGGTAGGTCGTGTACACGACGTACCCGTCCTGATGTTTGCCGTCGACCTTCTTCTTCACCTGTTTGATCTGGGTGATCACCGTGTTCCCTACCGGCGTCGAAACGACGGTGGGATTGCCTTGGGCATCCGGCGGGCCGGGACCGCCAGGTGCTGGCGGAGTTCCGTGACCGGCTGATCCGAGCGGATGCCGGTCGCCGGGTGCTGGACGGGGATCCTGGCCGTCCCGTGAAAAAGGGCTCCTGAAGACCGCCGGGCGGGCCCCGGGGCCTGGCCAAGACCAGCCTCCAGCACCAGCTGACCAGCGCCGCCGTCAGCCTGACCCGCTTCAACGCCCGCCTCACCCGGCAACGCCGAGCACCCACCCGCATCAGCCCTGCGCAGCACTCCGCCCCGCCGGATCAGATCCAGCGGGGCGGAATGAGCCAACAGCGTCCCCTGGGGGCGGGCCACAGGGAATGACTGCTATTCCGGCGGGCCGATGTAGTTCTTCAGGCCGGGGACGGTGAGCGTGCCGCCGAACTGGCCGGCCTGGACGACCTTGACGTGCGTGAAGAACGCGAACGGGACGTTCAGGGGCGGCGGGCTGTTCGGGGAGAACTCGATCGGGATGATCCCGAACAGGTTGCCCTTGAGGCTCTCGGTGTACATCGTCACCTCGCCGCCGCGGATCTTCGAGGTGGAGCCCGGGCGGGACTTCAGGTGGGCGACGTTCCCGTTCTTGCCGACCGTCTGGTACAGGTCCTTGATGTCCAGCGAGTCCGCGGTGAACTTCAGGACCTTCTTGGTCTTCCCGCTCGCGGTCTTCACCTCGACGATGCCCTTGTAGTCCAGGCCGTAGAGGGTCAGCAGCGAGCTGTCGAGGTACCAGGGCTCGTCCGGCAGGAGCGGGATGCCCGGCTCCAGCTCGGCGTCGGCCAGCGCCTTGGCGTCGTACGTCGGGCACGGGAACGGCTGCTTGCCGCTGGGGTCCTTGGACTCCTCGGGCTTCGCGCCGTCCTCGGCCTTGTCGTCGCCGGGCTTCTTGCCGGTCTCGTCCTTGGGCGTGACCGCCGTGTCCTTGACGTCCTGGGGCAGCTCGGAGACGTCGACGCCGGCCTTCTTCGCGGCCTCGCGGATCGCATCGGCCTTGGGGTCCGGGGCAGGCGTGGACGGGGCCTTGGTCGGCGCCGTGGCCGTGGCCGAGGGCGTCGGGGTGGCCGACGGGGTGCCCTGGAGCGGCCTGCCGAGCGAGTCGAGGAGTCCCTTGACCTTGTCGCCGACGCCCAGCGGGTCCAGCGGGTTCGGGGCCTTGGACGCGGTCGGGGCGGGGGCGGCCGGGGTCGCGGACGCCGCCTTGTCCGGCTGCTTGGCGGCGGCCGAGCTGCTCGCCGACGGCTTGGGGGCCGGGGCGGTGGCGCCGGGCTTGGGCGTCGCGGAGGCGCCGGGCGAGGGGCTGGCGCCGGGCGAGGGAGAGGACGAGGGCGACGTCGAGGGGCTCGGGGAGGCCGACTCCGCGGGAGCGTCGGACCGTGTCACGCACGGGCCGGGCGCGAAGGGGATCTCCTGGTCGTCGGCCATGGCCAGCTTGGGGGCCATGCCCATCCCGACGAACACCGCGGTCGGCATGGCCGCCAGCGCCATCGTCTTGCCGACGGGTATCTGGATCTTGTTCAGCAGCGACTTCCGGGGCGCGGCGTGCCGCGGACCCCTTCTTTCACGGGACTCTGCGCTCGGGGCCGCGCCCCGCTGCGTCTCGTCACCCCGCACTGTTCCTCCCGCCGTCGGCGTGGGCAGTCTTCTCGCTCGCGTAGGCCGTCTCCGTGTCGCGGGGGGCCGGGACGCCGGGGGCGCCGCCCGCCATCGCCTCGGTCCTGACCGCGCCGCCGGCCGCCGCGGCCGTCTCGTCCACCGGGGCGCCGGGAGCCCACGCCAGTGCGAGGGCGCCGCCGACCATGGAGAGGGTGAAGCCCATGAAGAAGCCGCCGAGGTTGGACACCGGCAGGGACACCAGGGCCAGCAGGATGGCGGCGACGCCGGCGAAGGTGCGGATGGCCTGCTGGAACCACAGGGCCAGGCCCAGCGTGATGAGCAGGATGCCGATGATCAGCGAGCCGGAGCCGGCCGTCGTGGCCATGGCGAGGGTGAGGTTGCCGAGGCGCAGGTCCGCGTACGGGAAGTACGCGATCGGGACACCACCGAGGAGCGTGAACAGCCCGGCCCAGAACGGACGGCGACCGCTCCAGGCGTGGAAGCGGTAGTACAGCACGGTGAGCCAAGCGTCGTCTGCGGCGCGTTCGTAAACCGGGGCCTGGGGGTTCATGGACAACAGCTCCCTGGAAACGGTGGTACGGAGAACTCTGTGGAGCCCGGACGGGCGGACGACCGCGGCTGCTGCCGCCGCCGGCCGCCCTGACCGGTCACACTCCGGGACGGATTACTTCTCGTCCTGGTAGCAGGGCTGGTCGCCGCCCATGAGGCGCAGCTTCAGGTCGGGCAGCTTGAAGGTGCCCGCCGTCGTCGCCCACGCCTTCTGGCGCACGTTCGTCAGCACGGCCTTGTCGGCGCGCTGCGAGAACGCGTACGGGCTCGCGACCGTGCCGGCCTGCGGCTTGGTCTTGTGGCTCGCGTCGCCCACGGCGACACCGATGTCGAGGTTCTTGAACTCGGCGTCGGTGTCGAGCTCCGCGACATCCAGGTAGATGTTGTCGGCGACGGCCGGCTTGCCCTTGTGGCCCGTGCGCAGCTGGAGCGTGATGTTGCCCAGCGGGGTCGGGGTGACCAGCGACTGGCACATGTTGGTGATCTCGGCGTGGCTGAACCCGGAGATGGTGACCGGGTGGTGCGCCGCGTTGCCCTTGAGGTCGTGACCCTCGGCGATACCGCCGTACTGGATGAGGTTGTCACCGTCGAGCTTGTCGGCCGTGACCTTGAAGTCCTGACCCGAGACGCTGAAGGACGCCGCGAGGGCACCCTGCGCCAGACCCACACCGACCGCGGCGGTGGCCGCGATGCTCGGCACCATGACGAGCGCGAAGCGCTTCCATCTGGTCCCGCCACGAACCTGAGAACTCATTTCGTTCCTCCTTCTCGGACGTACATCTCCGGTCCGGGCAGAGCCCGTCCTGGGATGGGAGAAGTGCTACGTCCTCGGGAAGGAGAGCGCAGGCGGCCGTGCCGCGGCCGGGCCGCGTCCGATACACCGGCGTTCACCCCCGAGCGACAACCACTGGGTCACGCGTTCGCGCAACCAGGAGGACAGGCTCCGCCGGTGTGGCGAAGACCCCCCTGTCCCACGGCCGGTGCCACGGGCCCCGGCCGGCCCGGTGGGGACCCTCCACCGCGGCTCCGTGCGAGCGGCTCTGCGGGAAGGACCGAGCGTCGCCGATCGTGGTCCATTCCCGGCCGGGGCACAAGGGGGTTCGTTACTGGCGGGTAACGGCAAGATAACCGCAGCTCGACCCGCCGCCGTCGGGCAGCAACACAGGGTGTCACCCAAGGCCACGACAGAGCGGGGTGAATCCGTACACCCCGGACAGATCACGGGGTTCCACTTACTGCGAGTAACAGCGGCCGCAATTGCCAAGTTTTGGCAAAGTGCGGCCGCTGTTTATCTACGTGTCAACAAATCGCCGGTGCCCGGAGCGGGTGCCGGAGGGGCCGCTAGAACAGCACCCGGGCGAGGGCCGTGCGCGCCGCCGCCACCCGCGGGTCCTCGGGCCCGATGACCTCGAACAGCTCCAGCAGTCGCAGCCGTACGGCGTCGCGGTCGGCGCCCGCGGTCACCCGGACGGTGTCCACCAGGCGCCCGAAGGCGTCCTCCACGTGGCCGCCGACCAGGTCGAGGTCCGCGGCCGCGATCTGGGCCTGCGGGTCCTTGGGGTTCTCGGCCGCGGCGGTGCGCACCGCCTGCGGGTCCATGTCCCGCACCCGGGCGAGGAGCTGCGCCTGGGCCAGGCCCAGCTTCGCCTCCGTGTTCGCCGGGTCGTCCGCGAGGACGTTCTTGTACGCCTGCACCGCGCCGCCCAGGTCACCGGCGTCGAGCGCGGAGACGGCCGCCTCCAGCAGCGCGTCGTGCGGGCCGGCCGGGGGCTCGGCGGCGGCCGCACCGGCGGCGCCGCCCTCGGCGTTCGGGTCGACCTGGACGCCGATGATCCCGAAGCGCTCCTCGGCGACCTGGACCAGCTGGGCGAGGGTGGCGCGGATCTCCTGCTCGGGGGCCACGCCCTGGAACAGCGGGAGCACCTGGCCGGCGACCACCGCGAAGACGGCCGGGATGCCCTGGATGCCGAACTGCTGCATCAGCATCTGGTTGGCGTCGACGTCGACCTTGGCCATGACGAGGCGGCCGTTCGCCTCCGTGACCAGCCGCTCCAGCAGCGGGCTCAGCTGCTTGCACGGCTGGCACCACTCGGCCCAGAAGTCCAGGACGACCGGGACCTCGGAGGAGAGCTGGAGGACATCGCGCTCGAAGCCGGCCTCGTCGACGTCGATGACGAGCGCCGACGGCGGCACCGCACCGGCGGGGGCGGGTGCGCCGCCGCCGCGGGCGGCCTGCCGGGCCGCCTCGGCACGTGCCTGCTCGGCCTTCGCCTTGGCCTCGGCGGCCGCCTTCACCGCGGCGAGGTCGACGACGCCGCTCATGGACATGTTTCTGGGCTGCATGCGTACATCCTCCCCCGTGTGCGCGCGCCGACGAAAAAGATCGGCCGAATTGCGTTCTTGCCGCAGGCCGGTCCGGTCACTGGTGCTGCTGTGCGGTTGTGCTGCCGTGGCGCCTCGGCGCCCGTGGTGCTGGGTGGCGCCGGGTCCCCACCTGGCGCCGGTAGCTCTTCGCGTGGTTGCCGCTCTTACGCTACGAGCCGTAGCGTAACTCGCCGCGGCGTCCGGCGCCCCCTCGCCTCCCGTGATCTGAAGCACACACCCGAGGGGCCCGACGGTTCCGCTACCGGCGGGTATGGTTCTGCGCCATGCACAACCCCAGCCCCCCGGCCGGCCGCACGGGCCGCCCCCGCAATGCCGCCGCGGACGCCGCGATCCTCGCCGCGACCCGGGACGCGCTGGTCGAGCTGGGCTGGTCGAAGCTGACGATGGGCGACGTCTCGGCCCGGGCCGGCGTCGCGAAGACCACCCTCTACCGCCGCTGGGCGGGCAAGAACGAGCTGGTCGTGGATGCGGTCGCGGAGCTCTTCGACTGCCTCGAACTGCCCGACCGCGGCTCCCTCGAAGCCGACATCGAGGACGTGGTGCTCCAGTTCGCGGCGCTGCTGCGGCGGCCGGAGGCCCGTACCGCCCTGATGGCGGTCGTCGCCGAGTCCACCCGGGACGAGGCCCTGCGCGACCGGATCCGCTCGGCGATCGTGGACCGGCAGAAACGTCTCGTCGTTCTGGGGCGCGAGCGGGCGCAGGCCCGCGGGGAGCTCCCGTACGAGGAGGACGAGTGCCTCGCGGCCCGCACCACGGACCTGATCTTCGACGTGATCGCGGGCACCGTGGTGCACCGGGCCCTGGTCAGCTCGGAGCCGGTGGACGAGCTGTGGGTGGCCACCTTCACGGCCCTGCTGATGCACGGGCTGCGCGGCTCCGAAGGAGCCTGAGCCGAGCCCGTACCGAAGGGCCCGTACGGAAGGGCCCGTACGGAAAGGCCCGTACGGAACGGGGCCGGCCGCACCCGCCGTGTGGCGGCGGCTGCGACCGGCCCGCGAGGAACCGCTCCGTCGTCCGGCTGCCCGGACGGACCCCGGGCCCTAGAAGCCCGGCGGCTCGGTGTACGTGCCCCACTCGTCGCGCAGGGCGTTGCAGATCTCGCCGAGCGTGGCCTCGGCGCGCACCGCGTCCAGCATCGCCGGGATCATGTTCGACCCGTCGCGGGCGGCGTCCAGCATGGCCTTGAGCGCGGCCGACACCTTCGCGTCGTCCCGGCGCTCCTTGCGGGCGGCGAGCACCCGCACCTGCTCGCGCTCCACCTCGTGGCTGACGCGGAGGATCTCCAGGTCGCCGGTGACCGAGCCGTGGTGGACGTTGACGCCGACGACCCGCTTGTCGCCCTTCTCCAGCGCGCGCTGGTAGACGAAGGCCGACTCGGCGATCTCCCCGGTGAACCAGCCGTCCTCGATGCCGCGCAGGATGCCGGAGGTGATCGGACCGATCGGGTGCTGCCCGTCCGGGTGGGCGCGCAGGCCGCGCTCCTTGATCTGGTCGAAGATCTTCTCGGCGTCGGCCTCGATGCGGTCGGTGAGCTGCTCCACGTACCAGGAACCGCCCAGCGGGTCGGCCACGTTGGCCACGCCCGTCTCCTCCATCAGCACCTGCTGGGTGCGCAGGGCGATCTCGGCCGCCTGCTCGCTCGGCAGAGCGAGGGTCTCGTCGAGGGCGTTGGTGTGGAGGGAGTTGGTGCCGCCGAGGACGGCCGCGAGGGCCTCGACGGCGGTGCGCACGACGTTGTTGTACGGCTGCTGCGCCGTCAGGGAGACGCCGGCGGTCTGCGTGTGGAAGCGCAGCCACATCGACTTCTCGTTCTTCGCGCCGTACACCTCCTTCATCCAGCGCGCCCAGATCCGGCGGGCGGCGCGGAACTTGGCGATCTCCTCGAAGAAGTCGAGGTGGGCGTCGAAGAAGAAGGACAGGCCGGGCGCGAAGGTGTCGACGTCCATGCCGCGCGAGAGGCCGAGCTCCACGTAGCCGAAGCCGTCGGCGAGGGTGTACGCGAGCTCCTGCGCGGCCGTCGCCCCGGCCTCGCGGATGTGGTAGCCGGAGACGGACAGCGGCTTGTAGGCGGGGATGCCCTTGGCGCAGTACTCCATCAGGTCGCCGATGAGGCGCAGGTGCGGCTCGGGTTCGAAGAGCCACTCCTTCTGGGCGATGTACTCCTTGAAGATGTCCGTCTGCAGGGTGCCGTTGAGGACGCCCGGGTCGACGCCCTGGCGCTCGGCGGCGACCAGGTACATGCAGAAGGCGGGCACGGCCGGGCCCGAGATCGTCATCGAGGTCGTCACGTCGCCGAGCGGGATGTCCTTGAAGAGGACCTCCATGTCGGCGGCGGAGTCGATGGCGACGCCGCAGTGTCCGACCTCGCCGAGGGAGCGGGGGTCGTCGGAGTCGCGGCCCATGAGGGTGGGCATGTCGAAGGCGACCGAGAGCCCGCCGCCGCCGGCGGCCAGGATCATCTTGTAGCGCTCGTTGGTCTGCTCGGCGTTGCCGAAGCCGGCGAACTGGCGGATGGTCCAGGTCCGCCCGCGGTAGCCGGTGGCGTGCAGGCCGCGCGTGTACGGGTACTCACCCGGCCAGCCGATGCGCTCGAAGCCCTCGTACGAGTCGCCGGGCCGCGGGCCGTAGACCGGATCGACGGCATCGCCGGAGAGCGTGGTGAAGTCGGCCTCGCGCTTGCGGGCCTTGTCGTAACGGGCCTGCCAGCGGCGGCGGCCCTCCTCGATGGCGTCAGCGTCCATGCTTCGAATTTACTAGGACGTCCTAGTAAATGTCGATGGGAAACCCCGGGGAGATCCCCGGGGTTCCACCCGCGCTCGAGGGGCGGCGGGCCTTCGGGATCAGGCCCGGGCGGTGGCCAGACCGTCCACGACCAGCGGCTCGACCTCGGCGCGGACCTGGCGCTCGACGAAGAAGGCAGCCAGCGGGATGGTGCCGGAGAGCATCACCCACAGCATCCGGCCGAAGGACCACTTGGCCTTGGAGCTCAGGTCGAAGGCGAAGACCAGGTAGACCATGAAGAGCACGCCGTGGACCTGGGAGACCACGAGGGTCAGGTCGGCGCCGGTGTCGAACCCGTACTTGGCCACCATGCAGGTGCACAGGACCAGCAGCATCACGGCAGTCGCAAAGGCCATCACCCGGTAGCGGGTCAGCACGCTTTTCTTCATGGCACCGAGACTAGCCGTCCGTTTTGCTCGATCTTGACGGGGGCGGGTGCGCGCGGGTGTGAGCCCGGCTACTGCCGGGCCACCGAGCGGGTACTACTCCTCGAAGTCGGCGGCGGCCACCCGCAGCGGGCGCAGCAGCGCGAAGATCTCCTGGCACTCCTCGGCGTCGTACGCGCCCAGGCCGAAGTCCATCGCCATCAGGTCCTTCGTCGCCGCCTCGACGACCTCGCGGCCCTTGTCGGTGATGGAGGCGAGCGTGCCGCGGCCGTCGTTCGGGTTGGGGCGCTTGGCCACCAGCCCGGACTTCACCAGCCGGTCCACCGTGTTCGTCACCGAGGTGGGGTGGACCATCAGCCGCTCGCCGATCTTCGACATCGGCAGCTCGCCGGCCTTGGAGAAGGTCAGCAGCACCAGCGCCTCGTACCGGGCGAAGGTGAGCCCGTACGGCTTGACCACGGCGTCGACCTCGCCGAGCAGGATCTGGTGCGCCCGCATGATCGAGGTGATGGCGGCCATCGAGGGCACCGGCCCCCAGCGCCGCTGCCAGAGCTCGTCGGCGCGGGCGATGGGGTCGAAGGGAAGGCTGAGCGGCTTGGACACGCCTCCGACCCTACCGGGCGGTCATTTCCACATGTGCCCCGTCTCACTCCTCGGTCCCGAGACCGGGCCGTGGGGAGTGTTCGGTCGAGCTGCCTCCGGTGGTGCCCGCATGACCACACCCACCCTGAACGAGCCCGCCGTACGCACCATCGACCAGCTCATCGA
>NZ_JBEYXK010000167.1:0-9182 GCF_040645035.1 Streptomyces sp. NPDC046876
TTTCAGCCCGCGCGGCGTTTGAGCGCACCGGGCGCGGAGCGCCCGGGTCTTTCAGCCCCGCCGGGTCCATCCCAGCCCCGCCGGCGTTTGAGGCGTACGGGGTCCGGGCGGAGCCCGGTTTCGGGAAGGGGCGGGGTGGGGAACCGCTCCGCGCAGCGGCAGCGGCAGGCGGCGGCGGCAGGCGGCGGCGGGTTGGGCCCGGGGGCGGTGGCGGGAGCTACTGGCGGACCTTCAGGTACGTGCCCAGGAGGTTGTCCGGGAGGAGGTTGTTGCATTCCAGTTGCCCCGCGCGGGTAAGGGCGTCGTCGCGGCAGATGTAGAAGTCCTTGTAGGCCAGCTGCACGCCGTACGAGCCGAGCGCGAGGACGATCGCCATCGCGGCCGTGACCAGGCCGCTGACCGCCGCCGCCCGCTGCGGCCGCGCGGCGGGGCCGAGGGCCGCCAGGCCGCCCCGGGCCGCCGGGTCGGTCGGGTGCGCCGGGTCCGCCGGGGAGGCGTCCGGGTCCGCGGCCGTCGGGGCCGGCCGGCCGCGCAGGCCGCTGATGCCCCAGTACACCGCGAGCGCCCCCAGCAGCAGCCCCACCGACGGGATCCCGAAGATCCCGAAGAAGAAGCCCCACATGCCGGCGAGCAGCGCGTACCGGGCGCGCCGCTGGATCGGGTCCGTGGGGTCCCACCGCACCGGCCCGCCGGACCCGGTGTCCGGGTCCTGGCCGCCCGGGCCGCGGCCCTCGCGGCCGTCCCCGCCGCTGCGCGGCTGCCACGGCTGGTCGGGCCGGCCCTCCGGCGGAGCCGCGAAGGGGTTGTCGTCGGTGGAGGAGTCGGGCTGACGGCGGTCCGGCATCGAGTGCGTTACTTCCCCTGTGTCGTGGACGTCGAAGTGCGTCGCGGGCTGGGTGCGTTGAAGGGGCGCGCGGTGCCCTCCACCGCGCCGTTTGCGGCGTGTACGCCAGACGCTACCCCTCGGCCGTCCCCCCGTCCCTCGGGGGCTGTCCGGTGTGCCGGTATCGTTGCAGGCGGTCGGTGGCTTCGTAGGGTCCCCCGTATAGCGGGGTGTCGAAGTTTTGTATGACCGCACAAAGACGAACGAGATCCCCGCGAGAAAGGGCCTCTCCATGGCCGCCTCCCGCCTGGTCGTGCTGGTCTCCGGATCCGGCACCAACCTCCAGGCCCTCCTCGACGCCATCGACGCCCACCCGGGCGGAGCCGAGGGCTTCGGGGCCGAAGTCGTCGCCGTGGGGGCCGACCGCGAGAACATCGCGGGCCTCGAGCGGGCCGAGAAGGCCGGGATCCCCACCTTCGTGTGCCCGGTGAAGGCCTACGGCAGCCGCGAGGAGTGGGACGCCGCGCTCACCGAGGCGACCGCCGCGTACGCGCCGGACCTCGTCGTCTCCGCCGGGTTCATGAAGATCGTGGGCAAGGCGTTCATCGACCGCTTCGGCGGCCGCTTCATCAACACCCATCCCGCCCTCCTCCCCGCCTTCCCCGGCGCCCACGGCGTCCGGGACGCCCTCGCGTACGGCGCGAAGGTCACCGGCTGCACGGTCCACTTCGTGGACGCCGGCGTGGACACCGGTCCGATCATCGCCCAGGGTGTGGTCGAGGTCAGGGACGAGGACGACGAAGCCGCTCTGCACGAGCGCATCAAGGAAGTCGAGCGCCAGCTGCTCGTCGACGTCGTGGGGCGCCTGGCCCGGCACGGCTACCGCATTGAGGGACGAAAGGTAACAATCCAGTGACCGCCGTAGAGAGCAGCACCACCTCGTCGAAGCGACCGATCCGGCGCGCGCTCGTCAGTGTCTACGACAAGACGGGACTGGAGGAGCTGGCGCGCGGCCTGCACGAGGCGGGCGTCGCGCTCGTCTCCACCGGCTCCACCGCCTCCCGGATCGCCGGGGCCGGCGTGCCCGTCACCAAGGTCGAGGAGCTGACCGGCTTCCCCGAGTGCCTCGACGGCCGGGTCAAGACCCTGCACCCGCGCGTCCACGCGGGCATCCTGGCCGACCTGCGCCTGGAGGACCACCGCAACCAGCTCGCCGAGCTGGGCGTGGAGCCGTTCGACCTGGTGATCGTCAACCTGTACCCGTTCCGGGAGACCGTCGCCTCGGGCGCCACCCCCGACGAGTGCGTCGAGCAGATCGACATCGGCGGCCCGTCCATGGTCCGCGCCGCCGCCAAGAACCACCCGTCGGTCGCCGTCGTCACCAGCCCCGCCCGGTACGCCGACGTCCTCGCCGCGGCCCAGGGCGGCGGCTTCGACCTCGCCGCCCGCAAGCGCCTGGCGGCCGAGGCCTTCCAGCACACCGCCGCGTACGACGTCGCCGTGGCCTCCTGGTTCACGAACGCGTACGCCCCGGAGGACGGCGAGGCCGCCCTGCCCGAGTTCCTGGCCGGCGCCTGGGACCGCAAGGCCGTCCTGCGCTACGGCGAGAACCCGCACCAGGCCGCCGCCCTCTACACGGACGGACAGCCGGGCGGGCTCGCCAACGCCGAGCAGCTGCACGGCAAGGAGATGTCCTTCAACAACTACGTGGACACCGAGGCCGCCCGCCGCGCCGCGTACGACCACGACGAGCCCTGCGTCGCGATCATCAAGCACGCCAACCCGTGCGGCATCGCGGTCGGCGCGGACGTCGCCGAGGCGCACCGCAAGGCGCACGCCTGCGACCCGCTGTCGGCGTTCGGCGGTGTCATCGCCGTCAACCGCCCGGTGACCGTGCAGCTCGCCGAACAGGTCGCGGAGATCTTCACCGAGGTCATCGCCGCCCCCGCCTACGAGGAGGGTGCGGTCGCGATCCTGGCGAAGAAGAAGAACATCCGCGTCCTGCGCGTCGACGGCAGCCCGCACCAGCCGGGCGACCTCAAGCCCATCTCGGGCGGCGCGGTCCTCCAGCAGAGCGACGTGTTCCAGGCCGAGGGCGACGACCCGAAGAACTGGACCCTCGCCACCGGCGAGGCGCTCTCCGCCGAGGAGCTCGCCGAGCTCGCCTTCGCGTGGAAGGCCTGCCGGGCCGTGAAGTCCAACGCGATCCTGCTGGCCAAGGACGGCGCCTCGGTCGGCGTCGGCATGGGCCAGGTCAACCGCGTCGACTCCGCCAAGCTCGCCGTCGAGCGGGCCGGCGCGGAGCGGGCGCAGGGCTCGTACGCCGCGTCCGACGCCTTCTTCCCGTTCCCGGACGGTCTGGAGATCCTGACCGCCGCGGGCGTCAAGGCCGTGGTCCAGCCGGGCGGTTCGGTCCGCGACGAGCAGGTGGTCGAGGCCGCGAAGGCGGCGGGCGTCACCATGTACTTCACCGGCACCCGCCACTTCTTCCACTGACACTGGCACTGGCACTGCGCACGGCGAAGGCCGCGTCCCGCATCGCTGCGGGGCGCGGCCTTCGCCGTCGAACCGTTGTCGTGCCTGCCGGGATCAGTACCGCGGACGGTTGAACCAGGCGACCGAGTCCTTGTTGACCGCGGCGACGAGGATGAGCACGCCGATGGCCAGGCCGAGGACACCGCCGACCATCGAGGGGCCGGTGGCGCCGTTGCCGCTCAGGTTCGCGAAGTTGGACAGGCTGCTCAGCAGGAACAGCACCGCGTACACGATGGTCGTGATGCGGGTGGCGTTGCCGCCCTTGCCGAACTTCACGCCGAGGACGATCGCCCAGACGGCGAACGCGATGGCGATGAACGCGATGAGGGCGATCAGGCCGGCCGCGGCGTCCGAGGTCGAGGAGCTGGTGGAGCTGCTGCTGGAGACGAAGGCGGCGCCGAGGAGGGCGAACACGCCGACGAGCAGCTGGATGCCCGCGATGATGAAGAGGAACACGCGCGCCGTCTTCAGCAGGCCCGGCATCTGCATCGGAACGCCCGGGTAGCCGCCGGGGCCGCCCGGGTACGCGGGGTAGCCCTGGGGAGCGGCCTGCTGCGGGTAGGCGTAGCCGCCCTGCTGCGGGTAGCCCTGCGGGGCCTGCTGCGGGTAGCCGTATCCGGGCTGGCCCTGCGGGGGCTGCTGCCCGTACGGGTTGTTCGGGTCGCCGAAACTCATGGTCGGGTGTTCCTCCGTGGAAGTGCGGGGACGCACGGCACGCACGGAGGTGGTACTGCGATGTTCTGCGGTCCGCCCCCCGGCACTGCCCGCGGCACTCTTTGTCCCGTCATCGTCGGCCGATCGGGGCGGACTTGTCCAGCGGCTTTGCGACCGGCCGGTCACTTGTTGTGCAAGTGCAATGAATGTTTCAAGGCTGTGGCAATCGGCCGAACCGGGCCGCCCGGCCGGATGCCTTGACGGGCACGGGCGGACACGAGTGGAACCGGGGGCACCCCATCCGGGAGGATGGGTCCATGACCGCCCAGATTCTCGATGGCAAGGCCACAGCCGCCGCGATCAAGTCCGAACTGGCCGCCCGTGTGGCGGCCCTCAAGGCCCGGGGCGTCACCCCCGGACTCGGCACCCTGCTGGTCGGCGACGACCCGGGCAGCCGCTGGTACGTCAACGGAAAGCACAAGGACTGCGCCGAGGTCGGCATCGAGTCCATCCGGCGGGAACTGCCCGCGACGGCCACCCAGGAAGAGATCGAGGCGGTCGTTCGCGAGCTGAACGAGGACCCGGCCTGCACCGGCTACATCGTGCAACTCCCGCTGCCCAAGGGCATCGACACCAACCGGGTCCTGGAGCTGATGGACCCGCTGAAGGACGCCGACGGCCTGCACCCGATGTCGCTGGGCCGGCTGGTGCTGAACGAGCCGGGCCCGCTGCCCTGCACCCCGTACGGGATCGTCGCCCTGCTGCGCCGCCACGGCGTGGAGATCAACGGCGCGCACGTCGTCCTCCTGGGCCGCGGCATCACGGTCGGCCGCTCGATGGGCCTGCTGCTGACCCGCAGGTCCGAGAACGCCACCGTGACCATGTGCCACACCGGCACCCGCGACCTGCACGGGCTGCTGCGCCAGGCCGACATCATCGTCGCGGCGGCGGGCGTGCCGCACCTGGTCAAGCCGGAGGACGTCAAGCCGGGCGCGGCCGTGCTCGACGTGGGCGTCAGCCGCGACGAGGCCGGCAAGATCGTCGGCGACGTGCACCCCGGGGTCGCCGAGGTGGCCGGGTGGATCTCGCCGAACCCGGGCGGCGTCGGGCCCATGACGCGGGCGCAGCTGCTCGTCAACGTCGTCGAGGCGGCGGAACGGACGATCTCCAGTGCAGGCTGAGCAGGACCGGGAGCGCGGGGCGGCGAACGGGGCGAAGAACGGGACGCCGCGCGGGGCGCAGGACGGCGCCGAGAACGGGGCCACGCCCCCGCAGGCTGCCGCGGAGAACGGGGCCACGCCCCCGCAGGCCGGCGCCGCCCCCAAGTCGCGCCGCTTCCCCGCCGTCACCCAGGACACCGCCCGCCCCGAGGGCGCCGGCCGGGCCGCGCCCGGCGATGCGCTCGCGGCCCGGCAGTGGCCGATGCTCAGCGTGCTCGCCGCGACCGCGGCCGGGCTGTTGTGCACCGCGCTCGGCCACCCGCGGATCGGCTGCCTGGTGATCGGCGTGGCCCTGATGGCGGCCGCGGTGCTGCGGCGCGTCCTGCCCGACGTGGGCATGCTCGCCGTGCGCTCCCGGTTCACGGACATGGTCACGTACGGGCTGCTCGGCGTGGCGATCACGCTGCTCGCGCTGGTGGTGGAGCCCAAGCCCTGGCTGGAGCTGCCCTTCCTGGAGAACGCGGCCCGCTTCACCGTCAGGTAGCCGCCGCAGAGCCGCCGGACGGCCCCGATCCACCCGTCCGGGCGAGCCCGGCAGGCGAATTGCGGGGGCGCATCCGGGCTCCCGCCTTCGAACTCCCGGTCCGTGTGCCGCGCACCACACGGACCGGGGGGTTGGGCCGCTTGGGAGTCGGATAGCCTGACGCCGGATGTCTCTTCACGTCAAGATTCGCAGGGAAGCGGCGTCCGCCAGCACATGGGGCAGGGACGCCCCACCGCCAGCTGTCTAACGGAGAAGGCCATGACCCGCACTCCTGTGAATGTCACCGTCACCGGCGCCGCCGGCCAGATCGGCTACGCGCTGCTCTTCCGCATCGCGTCCGGTCACCTGCTCGGCGCGGACGTGCCGGTCAAGCTCCGCCTCCTGGAGATCCCCCAGGGCCTGAAGGCCGCCGAGGGCACCGCCATGGAGCTCGACGACTGCGCCTTCCCGCTCCTGAAGGGCATCGACATCTTCGACGACCCGAACAAGGGCTTCGAGGGTGCCAACGTCGCGCTGCTCGTGGGCGCCCGCCCGCGCACCAAGGGCATGGAGCGCGGTGACCTGCTCTCCGCCAACGGCGGCATCTTCAAGCCGCAGGGCAAGGCCATCAACGACCACGCCGCGGACGACATCAAGGTCCTCGTCGTCGGCAACCCGGCCAACACCAACGCGCTCATCGCGCAGGCCGCCGCCCCGGACGTCCCGGCCGAGCGCTTCACCGCGATGACCCGCCTGGACCACAACCGCGCGATCTCGCAGCTGGCGCAGAAGACCGGCGCCGACGTCACCGACATCAAGCGCCTGACCATCTGGGGCAACCACTCGGCGACCCAGTACCCGGACATCTTCCACGCGGAGATCGCCGGCAAGAACGCCGCCGAGGTCGTCGACGACCAGGCGTGGCTGGCCGACCAGTTCATCCCGACCGTCGCCAAGCGCGGCGCCGCGATCATCGAGGCCCGTGGCGCGTCCTCGGCCGCCTCCGCCGCCAACGCCGCCATCGACCACGTCCACACCTGGGTCAACGGCACCGCCGCGGGCGACTGGACCTCCATGGGCATCCCGTCGGACGGCTCCTACGGCGTCCCGGAGGGCCTGATCTCCTCCTTCCCCGTCACCTGCAAGGACGGCAAGTACGAGATCGTCCAGGGCCTGGACATCAACGAGTTCTCCCGCACCCGGATCGACGCCTCCGTGGCGGAGCTCATCGAGGAGCGCGACGCGGTCCGCGAGCTCGGCCTCATCTGATCCCCGCGATCTCTTCCACGACGGGAAGGCCCCGGCGCACGTGCGCCGGGGCCTTCCCCGTTCCCGCGGGCGGGTGCCGCGCCGATCAGTGGTTGTACATGCCGGGCGTGTAGTGGCCCGGGACCATGCGGGTGGTGACGGCCACGCGGTTCCAGACGTTGATCGTCGCGATCACGGCGATCAGCTGGGCGAGCTCCTTCTCGTCGAACTGCTTCGCGGCCCGCTCGTAGACCTCGTCGGGCACGAAACCGTCCGTCAGGACGGTCACCGCCTCGGTCAGCTCGATCGCGGCGACCTCCCGCTCGGTGTAGAAGTGCCGCGACTCCTCCCAGGCGCTGAGCTGGACGATCCGCTGCACGCTCTCACCCGCCGCGAGGGCGTCCTTGCTGTGCATGTCGAGGCAGAACGCACAGTGGTTGAGCTGCGAGGCACGGATCTTGACCAGCTCGACCAGGAGCGGGTCCAGCCCCTTCTTGGAGGCGATCTCCAAGGCGACGATGGCCTTGTAGATCTCGGGGACCCGGCCCGCCAGGTTCATGCGGGGGGTGTGCTCGGCGCAGTGGGCGGCGGTGGCTTCGGGCGTGCTCTCCTGAGTCGTCATGATCATGAGCTTACGGAGCGGGCGGCCCGCCGATATGGTCCAGTTCCATGACGGATTCCCGGGCCACTTTGGGCGTCGACCTGCATCTGGACCTCTCCGCAGGGCGCGGCCTGCGGGCCGGGCTGACCGAAGCCCTGCGCGAGGCGGCGCGCAGCGGCCGGCTGGCCGCCGGGACCCGGCTGCCGTCCTCGCGCTCGCTCGCCGCCGACCTCGGCATCGCGCGCAACACGGTCGCGGAGGCGTACGCCGAACTCGTCGCCGAGGGCTGGCTGACGGCCCGCCAGGGCTCGGGCACCCGGGTCGCGGAGCGGGCCCGGCCGCGCCGGGCCGCGGCCGCCGCCGTCCGGGCCCGGCCGGGTCTGCGCCGGCCGCCCGCGTACAGCCTGATGGCGGGCGCCCCGGACCTCGCCGCCTTCCCGCGCGCGGCCTGGCTCTCGGCGGCCCGGCGGGCGCTGACCGACGCCCCGAACGAGGCCTTCGGGTACGCGGTCGACGCGCGCGGGCGGATCGAGCTGCGGGAGGCCCTGGCCGGGTATCTGGCACGGGCGCGCGGGGTGTACGCCGACCCGGACCGGATCGTGCTGTGCTCCGGCTTCGCGCACGCGCTGACGCTGCTGGCCGGCGTGCTGCGGGCGCGCCGGGTCCGCGAGGTGGCCGTGGAGGGGTACAGCCTCGACGTGCACCGGGAGTTGGTGGAGCGGGCGGGGCTGCGGACGGTGCCGCTGGCGGTGGACGGGGCGGGGGCCCGCACCACCGAGCTGGGCGGGGAGGCGGGGGCCGTGCTGCTGACGCCCGCGCACCAGTTCCCGACCGGCGTCGCGCTCACCCCCGACCGGCGGGCGGCCGCCGTCGACTGGGCCCGGACCACGGGCGGGCTGATCCTGGAGGACGACTACGACGGGGAGTTCCGCTACGACCGCCAGCCGGTCGGCGCGCTCCAGGGGCTCGACCCCGAGCGGGTGGTGTACCTCGGCACCGCGAGCAAGTCCCTTGCGCCGGGGCTGCGGATGGGGTGGATGGTGGTGCCGGCGGGGCTGTTGGACGAGGTACTCGCCGCGAAGGGGCGCATCGACTGGACCTCCAGCGCGCCGGACCAGCTGACGCTGGCGGAGTTCATCCGGTCGGGGGCGTACGACCGGCACGTGCGGGGGATGCGGGTGCGGTACCGCAGGCGGCGCGACGAGTTGGTGGCCGCGGTGGCGGGGCGGGTCGGGGTGTCGGGGATCGCGGCGGGGCTGCACGCCGTGCTGGACCTTCCCGGGGGGACGCAGGATGCGGTGCTGCGGGCTGCGGCCTGGCATGACCTCGGGCTGGAGACGCTGTCGCGCTATGCGCATCCGGATGCGGAGTTGCCGCCCCGCGAAGCCCTGGTCGTCGGGTACGGGACCCCTTCGGCGAGCGCCTGGTCCCCGGCGGTGGCCGCCCTGCTGGCGTCGCTGCCGTGACCTGCGGGTGCCGCTGTCCCGCTGCGCGGAGCCCGTCCCCTCCCCGCCCCTTCCCGAAACCTGGGCTCCGCCCCCGGACCCCGTTCCGTGCGCTTCGCGCCCGGTGCGCTCAAACGCCGCGCGGGCTGGATTTTCCAGCCTCGCCGGCGTTTGAGGCGGACGGGGGCCGGGG
>NZ_JBEYXK010000168.1:0-9174 GCF_040645035.1 Streptomyces sp. NPDC046876
CCCCGTGCCGTCGGTGACGGTCACGGGGCGCGGCGCCTGCTCTTGGGCCTGCGTCCGGGTCCTTGCCTGTGCCTGTGCCCGCGCTCAGGGTTCGCGGTTGTGGTAGCGGTAGAACGCCACGACGCCGACGCCGACACCGGTGATGAGGCCGATCCAGCTGGAGCGAAGGATCGAGTGGTCGGTGAGGCTGTTCAGATAGCCGACGGCGATCCCGCCGAACACGCCGTACGCCGCGGCGCGCGCCTCCCGCTTCATGCGGGGGCCGACGCGGGCCAGGGCGAACATGATCCCGGCGAAGAGCACGCCGCAGAGGATCCCGTAGAAGACGTTGCCCGCGTCGACGGGGCCCTGCTGCCGGTTGAGGAAGGCCGCCCAGACCCCGTAGACGAGGCCGAGGAGCACCGCGCGCGTCAGCACGCCCGTGTCCGCGGATCGTGTGGCCGCCATCTGCCGGTGGTGCCGCCCGGGGGCGGCAGGTGCCGCATGTGCCATGACGGGGCTCCTCTCTCCCACCCACCAGGGCACACCCGGCGCCCCCGGGCGGCAAGTGGATCAGGCGGCGCGCACGGCGACGGCGTCGACCGCCGCCCTGCGCCACCCGACCGCACCAACCCGGCTCGCGCCGGGCGTCGCCGCGGATTCCCCTGGTGACGTGCGCACCTACCTCTCGGCGGTCCTCATCGTGCTCGTGGCGCTCCTCGTGCCCGCGAGCGCCGTCGCGTACTGGGCCGACCGCGAGCTGGGCGACGCCGACCGCTACACCGCCGCCATGTCCCCGCTGGCCTCCGACCCGGCCGTCCAGGAGGTCGTCGTCACACAGGCCGCCCGGGCCCTGTCCGGGGAGATCGACGCCGGCCCGTTCCAGGGTGCGGTCGACGCCCTGCTCGGCGAGGCGCTGCGCTCCTTCGTCGGCACCCCGGCCTACCGCACCGCCTGGGACGCGGCGAACCGGGCCGCGCACGCCGCGTTCTTCCAGGCGCTCACCACCGGCCACGGAGACGCCGTCACCCTCGACCTCGCGCCCGTCATCGCCCAGGTCAAGGCGGAACTCGTCGCCGACGGCACGCCGTTCGCGGACCGGATCCCGGTGACCCACGTCCAGGTGAAGGTCATGGAGTACGACAACCTCGGCGCGCTCCGGAAGGAGTTCCGCATGCTGGAGATCGCGGGGGTCTGGCTCCCGGTGCTGACCGTGGTGCTGGCCGCGACGGCGATCGCCGTCGCGGTCCGCCGCCGCCGGGCGGTGGTCGCCACCGGCCTCGGGCTCGCCGTCGGCGCCGTCCTGCTGTGGATCGCGGTCGTGGTGTGCCGCCGGCTCACCCTGGACGACCTGCCGGACGACATCGACCGCGCTGCTGCCGGTGCGGTGTACGACGCGCTGACCGCGTTCCTGCGCACCACCGCGTGGGTGGTGCTGGCGATCGGGCTGGCGGCCGCACTGGCCGCATGGGTGACAGGCCGGGTGCGCCGCACGCCCTGAGCGCCGTACCCCATAAGCTCGGAAGGTACCAAGCACGCAGAACGGACCGGAGAACCCAGAAGCCCGCAAGAAGCCGGAACCGTACAGAAGAACCGAAGACCCGACTCGCGAGCGGCGGCACGGAAGCGGAATGAGCACCGAACGCACCGACCACATACCGTCCGGGCGGGCCCGGCCGCACCCGCTGGCCCCGCCGTCCTGGCTGCTCAAGGGGCTGCGCCCGGCCTCCGACCCGATCCCCTGGGCAGCCGTCGCACGCGCGGGCATCGCCATGGCGGCCCCGCTCGCCGTCGGCTTCGCCCTGGACGAGCCGGAGTACGGGGCCCTCGTCTCCATGGGCGCCCTGGCGGGGGTCATCGCCGACACCGCCGACGCCTACCGGATGCGGATCCTGAACATTGCCGTGCCGCAGCTGTTCGGTGCGGTGGGAGTGGCCCTGGGCACCCTGGTGTTCGGGCACGGCTGGCTCGCCGTCGGTGTGCTCACCCTCATCGCACTGGTCTCGGGGATGATCTCCTCGATCGGCACGGTCGCCTCCGTCTCCGGGCTGCTGCTCCTGCTCAACGCCGTCGTCGGCGCGGGCCTGCCGCTGCCGCGGCCCTGGTGGACCGCCCCGCTGCTGCTCGCCACGGGCGGGCTGTTCGTGCTGCTGCTGACCCTGCTGGGCTGGCCGCTGCGCGGCCGGCAGCCCGAGCGCACCGCGGTCGCCGCCACCTACCGGGCCCTCGCCGACGCCCTGGAAGCCGCCGGCGGGCCCGACTACGACGAGCGCCGCCGCCAGGTCACCCAGAGCCTGAACCAGGCCTACGACCTGGTCCTGGGCCGGCGGGCCCGCGTCCACGGGTACAGCCCCGCCCTGGTACGGATGATCGCCCAGCTCAACGTGGTGATCCCGCTGGTCGAGGCCGCGCCCGCCGCGCACCTGCGGGGCCGGCCGCTGCCGCCCGCGGTCCCGGCTGCCGTACGGGACCTGGCGCAGGCCGTCGAGGAGGGCCGCACCCAGGCGCCCGTGCTGGAGCTGCCCGCACCGCACGGCCCCGCAGAACGGGCCCTGGATGCGGCCCTGCGGCATGCGGCGACGGTCGTGCACCTGCCCGAGCCGAAGCTCCACAACGTCGACGACCGCCTCGGCCGGCCCGCCGCCCTGCGCGTGCGGGCCCGGCGGGCCGTGCGCGACATGATGCTGTCCGGGGCCTCCTGGCGGTACGGGCTGCGGCTCGCCCTGTGCATCGGGCTCGCCCAGGCGCTGGTCTCGCTGGTGCCGCTGGAGCGCTCGTACTGGGTCGCCCTGACCGTCACCTTCGTCCTCAAGCCCGACTTCGGCTCGGTGTTCTCCCGGGCCGTGCTGCGCGCGCTGGGCACCGCCGGAGGGCTGGTCATCGCCGCGGCCGTGCTCGCCGAGGTGCCGCGCGGCTGGTGGGACGTGCCCGTGATGGTGGTGCTCGCCGGGCTGGTCCCCGCCTTCTCCGCGAAGGGGTACGCCTTCCAGACGGCCGCGATCACCCCGGTCATCCTGCTGCTGTCGGACCTCCTCAACCACCAGGGCTTCGACCTGATCCGGCCCCGGCTGCTCGACAGCCTGATCGGCTGCGCCATCGCCCTGGTCTTCGGTTACCTGCTGTGGCCCGAGAGCTGGCGCACCCGCGTCGGCGACCGGCTCGCCGACTCCGTCGACGACGCGGCCCGCTACGTGGAACGGGCCTTCGGCCCGCTGCCGGACACCGACGCCGCTCTGCGGGCCGCGCGCACCGCCCGGCTCCAGGCCCGGCGGCGCATCTACCGGGACCTGTCGGGGGTGCGCAGCGAGTTCCAGCGGGCGCTGACCGAGCCGCCGCCGACCGGGACGCGGGCCGCCGCCTGGTGGCCGCTGGTCGTCGCCGTCGAACGGGTCGTGGACGCCACCACCGCCGCCCGGGTCCGCGTCGACCACGGGGCGCCCCCGCCCGGCACCGAGGAGGTGTCGGCGCTCACCGCCGACCTGCGGGCGCTGGCCGAGTGCGTGCGCACCGCCCGGACCCCCGACCGGCTGCGGGCCCGGGCGGCGCGGGCCGGGGACGAGGCCTCCGTACTGGGCCCGGTCCGCCAGGAGGTCGCCGCCGCCCGCGGGATCGCCACGGAGCACTGACCTGGCGGGCGGGTCGGGGCGGGCGGGTTGGGGCGGGCGGGTCGGGGCGGGTCCCCCGAACGGTCCTGTGCCCGGGCCGCACCGGCCCCGCCGGGGGAGCATCGGGGCATGAGGCCCCTCCTCCCGCGCGGCCTGCGTCACCGCGCTGCGGCCGCCCCGGTCCTCGCCGCCCTCCTGGCGGCCGCGGCCGGGTGCGCCGACGTGCAGGGGCTGCGCAACAACGGCGACCTCGGCACCGCGCACGCCCCGCAGAGCCTGTGGAAGGACCTCCACCCGGAACCGCCCGGTCCGGGCGAACAGCCGGGCGCCGCCGCCGTGGTCCCCGGGCTGCCCAAGGCGCCGGGGCCGAGCATGCGGGGCGTGAACGCGCTGGAGGTCGTACGGGCCGACATCACCGCCGCCGCCCGGCAGGACGGCGGGACCGGGCGCCTCGTGGACCCGCGGGCCGTGCAGCGGCTCGCGCTCTGTACACAGGCTGTGGACGGCGGCCCCAAGTGCCCGGTCCGGCCTCCGGTCCTGCACGACGTGACGGGCAACGGCCGCGAGGAGCTGATCACCGCCCTCGACCTCGACGGCCGCGTCAGCGAACTGCGCGTCTACACCGTCCGCGACGACGGCTCGATCACCCGGATCCTGTCCCGGCGCGGGGTGCTGGAGGGCGTGGAGGTGGCCGCCGAGCACCTGGCCGTGCGCGAGCCGACCTCGAACCCGAAGAAGGTCTCCGTCTCCGACTACGTGTGGGACCCCGAGGCCGGGATCATGAACCTGTCCGAGCTCAGCCTCGACGAGTGCCCCACCCTGAAGACCGGCTCCACCCCGTGCACCGCGACCAGGGGCTGAAGGGGGCGCGGCCGCCATGCGGGTGACGAGCAGTCTGCGCTGGAAGATCGTCCTGACCACCACGGCCGTGTGCTGCGCCGTGGCCGCCGCCCTCGGCATCCTCGTGCACGACGTGGTCGCCCGGCAGGTCGTCGGCGAGGTCCGCAAGGACGTGGAACGGGACCTCGACCATGCCCTCGGCCACTACGAGTACGGCACCACGCACACCGGCGAGAACGCCGCCCTGGACCCGCCCGGACTGCCCGGCCCGCTGCGCCGGCTCGTCGCGCGCGGGATGACCGGCAGCATGGTCGGCGAGTACGACGGCAAACCCGTCATGTGGGGCGCCGCCCCTGCAGACCACAAGGCCCTCGCCGTCTGGGTCCCGTACGAGACCACGCGCGCCCGGCTGCGCGACCTCGACGCCGCGATCCTCGCCTCCTCGGCACTGGCCGCCGGGGTCGTCGCCCTGGCGGGCGTGTTCCTCGCCAACCGGATCAGCCGCCGCCTGACCACCACCGCCGCCGTGGCCCGCCGGATCAGCGCCGGCGACCTCGACGCCCGCGTCGACTTCCTCACCTCCGAGGAGGCGGGGGCGGACCCCGCCGGCGGCGGCTACCGCGACGAGGTACGGGACGTGGCCCAGGCCCTCAACTCCATGGCCAGGTCGCTCCAGGAGCGGCTGGAGGCCGAGAAGCGGTTCACCGCCGACGTCGCCCACGAGCTGCGCACCCCGCTCACCGGCTCGCTCGCCGCGGCCTCGCTGCTGCCGGAGGGCCGCCCCAAGGAGATGATCAACGACCGGCTGCACGCACTGCACCGGCTCACCGAGGACCTGCTGGAGATCTCCCGGCTGGACGCCGGGGTCGAGCGCGCCGACCTCGCCCGGGTCGAGCTCGGCGAGGCGGTGCGCCGGGCCGCCGCCGCCACCCGGCTCCCGGTCACGGTGGAGGTGGTGCGTGACCTGGTGGTGCTCACCGACCGGCGGCGCCTGGACCGCATCCTGGCCAACCTGCTGGTCAACGCCGACAAGCACGGCAGCCCGCCGATCGAGGTACGGGTCGAGGGCCCGGTGGTGACGGTCCGCGACCACGGACCCGGCTACCCGGAGGGGCTGATCGCACAGGGCCCGCAGCGCTTCCGCACCGGCGAACCCGGCCGGGGGCGCGGCCACGGGCTGGGCCTGACCATCGCGGTGGGCCAGGCGGCCGTCCTCGGCATCACCCTCACCTTCGCCAACGCCCCGGACGGCGGGGCCGTCACCACGCTGCGGCTGCCGGTCGGGCGGCTGGCGGACGAGCCCAAGTAACGTGAAGCGGGCGGTGTTTCACGTGAAACCTCCACGTGGAACACCGCCCGCCGGGACGTGCTGTGACCGGCCGGCTCAGATGCCGATGTTCTTGCCGTCCTTGCGCCAGACGGACACGACCGCCGGGCGGGTGATCTTGCCCGGGCCGTCGGGCCACACCGACTCGGGCTTCTCGACGGTCGCGCCGTCGATCTCGCCCGGGTGCTGGACCGCGACCAGGACGCGCTTGTCCTGGACCAGCGGGCCGCAGGTCTCGGCGCCGCGCGGCACGGTCAGGAACTGCTTCAGCTCACCGCGGCGCTCGCCGGCCGTGGCGACGCCGAACAGGCCGTCGTGCGAGCCGAGCTGGTTGCCGTCCGTGGAGATCCACAGGTTTCCGTGCGGGTCGAAGGTCACGTTGTCCGGGCAGGAGATCGGGCTGACCTTGTCCTTCGGGAAGCCGGCGAAGAAGGTGGCCGGGTCCTTCGGGTCGCCGGCGACCAGGAACAGGCGCCAGGCGAAGCCGTCGCCCGCCGGGTCGTCGAAGTTCTCGGCGAGCTCCAGGATCTGGCCGTGCTTGTTCAGGTTGCGCGGGTTGGCCTCGTCCACGCCCGCCTTGCCCGGCTTGCCGCGGTCGGCGTTGTTGGTCAGGACCACGTACACGCGGCCGGTGCGCGGCGAGGGCTCGATGTCCTCGGGGCGGTCCATCTTGGTGGCGCCCACCTTGTCGGCGGCCTGGCGCGTGAAGACGAACACCTCCTCGGCGCTCATGCCCTCGACGTGCGAGACGTTGCCGGCGGGCGAGGCGGTGGCCAGCTTGATCCAGACGCCGGAGCCGTCGAACTGGCCGTCGGAGGGGAGCTTGCCCGAGCCGTCGAACTCGGCGGCCGGGGAGTCGCCGGTCAGCTTGGCGACGTAGAGGGTGCCCTCGTCGAGGAGGGTCAGGTTGTACTCCTTGACCGCGCGGGAGCTGCCCTTCTTCATCTGCTTGGACGAGACGAACTTGTAGAAGTAGTCGAAGCGCTCGTCGTCGCCCATGTAGACGACCGGGCGGCCGTCCTCGGTCAGGCGGGGCTGCGCGCCCTCGTGCTTGAAGCGGCCGAGCGCGGTGCGCTTGCGCGGGGTGGAGGCCGGGTCGTACGGGTCGAGCTCGACGACGTACCCGAAGCGGTTCGGCTCGTTGGGCTCCTGGACGGTGTCGAAGCGCTTGTCGAACCGCTCCCACTTGCGCTCGGTGGCCCCGGCGGAGACGCCGTAGCGCTTGAGGCGGGCGGCCTGGACGGGGTCGGTGACCTGGCCGGCGTTGGCGAAGTACTGGTTGAAGTTCTCCTCGCCGTGCAGGGTCGTGCCCCAGGGGGTGGTGCCGCCGGAGCAGTTGTTGAGGGTGCCGAGGACCTTGGTGCCGGTGGGGTCGGCGGAGGTCTTGACCAGGGCGCTGCCGGCGACCGGGCCGGAGAGGCGGAACTCGCTGGTCGCGGTGAGGCGGCGGTTGAGCTGGTGGCGGGTCACGGCGGTCAGCTTGCCGCTGCGGTGGTCCTCCTGGACGACGACCACGCCCAGGCCGTGCGCGGCCCAGGCGACCTCGACCTGCTCGCGTGTCGGGTTCGCCGGGTCGTAGCCCTTGAACATGAGGTTCTCGTCGGTGTACTCGTGGTTCGCGACGAGGAGCTGCTGGCGCTCGTAGCCGCTGCCGAGCGGGAGCAGCGCGAGGAAGTCGTTGTTGAAGCCGAACTGGCCGGCCTGGGCGGCGGCGGTCTGCTTGTCGGCGTTGAACGCGGGAGCGCCCTTGACGATGGGGTCGCCCCAGCGGATGACCACGTTCTGCTCGTAGCCCTCGGGGACGGTGACGCGGTCGTCGGTGTTCGGCGCGACCGGCTTGAAGCGCAGGCCGCGGGCGCCCTCGGCGTTGGCGGCGGCGTCGGCCGCGCCCTGGGCGTCGGCGGCGGGGGCGGCGGTGGCCGGGGCGCCGTTGCCGCCGAGGGTGACGGCCGTACCGGCGGCGGTGGCCACCGTGACGACGGCGGCGGAGCGGAGCATCGCGCGACGGGAGTAGGCGCGGGCGATGACGTCGCCCACGTACTCGTTGTCGCTGGTGTTCGGCACCTCGTGGAAGCAGGCGTCGCCACAGCGGTAGCGGCAGGTGAGGGCGGAACGGCCGCCCCCATGCGGGTTGCCTATGAGGGGCAGGAGCTTGCGCACGAGTGTCCTCCGTAGATGCACGGGCGCCGGCCGGATGCGGCCGAATCCAGCCGCGACGGTAGGTGCGGGCGACGCCGAACCGGCGGCGGAGGGGTGAACGTCCGGTGAACCGGTCACGGCGGGGCGGGAGTTCGGGGAGAGGACGTGCGGGCGGGATGCCGGCGCGGCCCCGGAGTGCGCAAATCCCCCATTCGAGGGCGTACTTGGGTGGTTCGGCTACGGACAGGGGGCGGTGCGGGGGTGGGAGGGGGACGGGATACGGTTCCGGACTACGCGGTTCCGGCGGCGCTGTCCGACGGAGCCCGGGCGGACCGGTCCGGAGGGGAGGCCGGAAAGGGCCGGGCGCAACGGGAGCGCCCCTGCCGACGTTCCAGCCGAGGGGTCGATAACCTTACGTGTCCACTCTGGGCAGGGATCAACCGCGCAGCACGGACAAATGACGCACGCACTCATGCGAAAGGCCTGGCCCATGGGTATTCGGAGCTTGTTGCGCAAGGTTTTCGGACGGTCTGCGGAGCCGGTTCCGGAGACGAGTGAGGCCACCACGGCAGCGGTGCCGAGCCAGGGGGAACGTACGCCGCTGGACGCGGCGGCCGAGCTGGTCGCGGCGTCCTTCGACAACCCGACCGTTCCGCCGCAGTCCGCGCCGCGGGACCGCGAGCCGGGCACCCTCCTCACGGCGGCCCCGGCGCCGGTCGCGGACCCCACGGTCCCGGAGGCCCGCCGCCCGGAGCCCGCCACTGCGCCGGCCGCGGACAACGGGGCCCCCGAGCCGGCCGAAGCCGAGCCCGCAGCCCCTGCCGAGGACACCCCGGCCCATCCGGCCGCGGCCGAGACCGCCGCCGAGGAGCCGGCCGCCGTCGTCACCGAGGCGGAGCCCGTCGCCGAGGAAGCCGTTGCCGAGCCCGTGCCGGCCGCCGTCGAGGCGGAGCCGCTCGTGGCCGAGGCCGAGCCGGTGGCCGTCGAGGCGGAGCCCGCCGTTGCCGCCGCTGCGGTGGAGACCGTGGCCGAGGAAGCGGCGACCGAAGCCGAGGCCACGGCCGCCCCCGAGGCGGAGCCGGTCGTGGTCGAGGCCGCCGTCGAGGAAGAGCCGCAGGCCGAGGAGGCCGCGCCCGCCGCGGAGCCGGAAGCCGCCGCTGCCGAGCCCGAGGCCGTCGCCGTCGAGGCGGAGCCGGTCGTGGTCGAGGCCGCCGTCGAGGAAGAGCCGCAGGCCGAGGAGGCCGCGCCCGCCGCGGAGCCGGAAGCCGCCGCTGCCGAGCCCGA
>NZ_JBEYXK010000169.1:0-8958 GCF_040645035.1 Streptomyces sp. NPDC046876
GGACGGAGTCTGGGGGAGGGTCCGGGCGGACCCCGGTGCCCGGCGGAGCCGGGTTGCCTGGGGCGCTGCCCCAGACCCCGCGCCTCAATCGCCGGCGGGGCGGAAACGGCCCACCCCCGGCTGCGAGAGCGGGAGGCAGATGTGGGCCCACCCCTGCTCCGGAGGCAAGCCGACCTTGTCCGAACACCCGTGACCGGGGAGCAGTGGCAAGGGCCCCGCGCGCCGCGGCGGAGGGCGTGGCCGGCCGGCGGTAGCTTCGGGGCATGGCGGAACTCATCCACTACGTCGACCGGTCGGACATCCTGGAGGGGAAGGCCGCGCAGGTCAGGGGGCTGATGCGCGGGCTCGCCGCGTTCGTCGAGGCGCACGAGCCGCGGCTGCAAGCCTACGGCTGCTACATCGACGAGTCCGGATCCACGATGTCCGTGGTGGCCGTCCATCCCGACACGGAGTCGATGGAGTTCCACATGGAGATCGGCGGACCGAGGTTTCGGGAGTTCGCTCCGCTCATCCGGCTCCGGTCGATCGACGTGTACGGCAGGCCCGGCCCCGCGGCCGTACGGGCCCTGCGGGAGAAGGCCGAGATGCTCGGTGGGGCCACTGTCACCCTCCACACCCTCGAGGCCGGCTTCACCAGGCAGAGCCCGGCGTGAACTGTGCCACAGCCGCGGCGGCCGCGGGCCCGTCGTTGCGGGGCAAAGCGGGCCGGCGGCCCCACCCCGGTTATGCACCTTGTTGCATAACCGGGTCGCGGTCGCTAGAACAGGGGCATCCACCCCCGCGCGAGGAGGCGCCCCCATGACCCAGAGCCGGTACCCCCACCTGCTGAGCCCCCTGGACCTCGGCTTCACCACCCTGCCGAACCGCGTGGTCATGGGCTCGATGCACACCGGCCTGGAGGAGCACGAGCGCGGCTTCGAGCGGCTGGCCGCGTTCTACGCCGAGCGCGCCCGCGGCGGCGTCGGCCTCATCGTCACCGGCGGCATAGCCCCCAACGACGCCGGCCGCCCCTTCGAGGGCGGCTCCCGCCTCACCACCGAGGAGGAGGCCGCCGAGCACCGGCAGATCACCGAGGCCGTGCACGCCGAGGGCGGGAAGATCGCGATGCAGATCCTCCACTTCGGCCGCTACGCGTACCACAAGGACCTCGTCGCCCCCAGCGCCCTCCAGGCCCCCATCAGCCCCTTCGTCCCGAACGAGCTCACCGACGCCGAGGTCGAGCAGACCGTCGAGGACTTCGTCCGCGCCGCGCGCCTGGCCAAGCTCGCCGGCTACGACGGCGTCGAGATCATGGGCTCCGAGGGCTACCTCATCAACGAGTTCATCGCCGCCGCCACCAACCGCCGCGAGGACCGCTGGGGCGGCTCGTACGAGAACCGCGTCCGCTTCCCGCTGGAGATCGTCCGCCGCACCCGCGAGGCCGTCGGCCCGGACTTCATCCTGATCTACCGCCTGTCCATGCTGGACCTGGTGCCCGGCGGCTCCACCCTGGAGGAGGTCGTCCACCTCGCCAAGGAGATCGAGGCGGCCGGCGCCACCATCATCAACACCGGCATCGGCTGGCACGAGGCCCGCATCCCCACCATCGCCACCTCCGTCCCCCGCGGCGCGTACACCTGGGTCACCCAGCGCCTGATGGGCGCGGTGTCCGTCCCCCTGGTCACCAGCAACCGCATCAACACCCCCGAGAAGGCCGAGGAGATCCTCGCCGAGGGCCGCGCCGACCTGGTGTCCCTGGCCCGCCCGTTCCTCGCCGACGCGGACTTCGTGGCCAAGGCCGCCGCCGGCCGCCCGGAGCACATCAACACCTGCATCGGCTGCAACCAGGCCTGCCTCGACCACACCTTCAGCGGCAAGATCACCAGCTGCCTGGTCAACCCGCGCGCCTGCCACGAGACCGAGCTCGTCCTGTCGCCCACCCGGCTCGCCAAGAGCGTCGCCGTCGTCGGCGCCGGCCCGGCCGGCCTGGCCTGCGCCGTCACCGCCGCCGAACGCGGCCACAAGGTCACCCTCTTCGAGGCCTCCGGCCACATCGGCGGACAGCTCGACATCGCCCGCCGCATCCCGGGCAAGGAGGAGTTCGAGGAGACCATCCGCTACTTCGGCACGCAGCTCGCCGAGCGCGGCGTCGAGGTCCGGCTGAACACCCTCGCCGACACCGAACTCCTCAAGGGCTACGACGAGGTCGTCGTCGCCACCGGCGTCAGCCCGCGCACCCCCGACATCGAGGGCGTCGACCACGACAACGTCGTCGGCTACCTCGACGTGCTGCGCGACGGCGCCCCCGTCGGCGAGCGCGTCGCCGTCGTCGGCGCCGGCGGCATCGGCTTCGACGTCGCCGAATTCCTCACCGACAGCGGCGAGGGCGCCTCCCAGGACCCCGCCGTGTACTTCCGCCACTGGGGCGTGGACACCTCGTACGCCGGCCCCGGCGGCCTGACCGCCCCCGAGCGGCCCGCCTCCCCGCGCCGGGTGCACCTGCTCCAGCGCAAGGCCACCAAGGTCGGCGCCGGCCTCGGCACCACCACCGGCTGGATCCACCGCGCCGAGCTCAAGCACCGCGGCGTCGTCTCCGTCGCGGGGGCCTCGTACGACCGCATCGACGACGAGGGCCTGCACATCACCGTCGACGGCGAGCAGCGCCTCGTGCCCGCCGACACGGTCGTGCTCTGCACCGGCCAGGAGCCGCGCCGCGACCTGTACGAGGCGCTGCGCGCCGCCGGCGTCGAGGCGCACCTGATCGGCGGCGCCGACGTCGCCGCCGAGCTGGACGCCAAGCGGGCGATCCGCCAGGGCACGGAACTGGCCGCCTCGCTCTGACGCTGCGTACGCGCCCCGTGCCCGCGCCCGCGCCGTGCGGCGCGACCTGCGCGTACTGCCCGGAGGACCAAAGGTGTTGTGGCGGCCCCGGCGGGCCGCCACAATCTCCGGGTGACTCTGACACCGGCAGATGCAGACAAGGTCCTGAAGGACAACTTCGCCCCCTGGGTGCTCGCCCTCGGCCTGACCGTCGAGGAGACCGGCGAGCGGCACGCCGTCCTGCGGCTGCCGTGGTCCGACGCGCTCGCCCGGGACGGCGGCGGCCTGTCCGGCCAGGCCCTGATGGCGGCTGCCGACACCGCCACCGTCATCGCCGTCTCGGCCGCGCGCGGCGGCTACGGGCCGATGACCACCGTCCAGCAGTCCACGAGCTTCCAGCGGCCGGTGATCGGCGCGGACGTGCTGATCGACGTGCGCGTCACCAAGCTCGGCAAGCGGATGGCCTTCGCGGACATCACCATGACCCCCGAGGGGGCCCACGAGCCGGCCGCGACGGCGTCGACCGTCTACGCCCTGCTGGGCTGAGCGGGGTGCCGCCGGGGCCGGAGCGCTCCTCGCTGTGGCGGAACCGGGACTTCACCGTGTTCTGGCTCGGGCAGGCGCTGTCCGTCCTCGGCGGCTCGATCTCGTACGTCGCCCTGCCGCTGCTCGTCGCGGATGCGACCGGCTCCCTCGTGCAGATGGGCCTGATCACCGTCGTCATCGGTGTCACGGGCATCGGCACCGGCCTGTTCGCCGGGCACGTGGTGGACCGTGCGGACCGGCGCCGCCTGATGATCGCCTGCGATCTCGGACGGGCCGTGCTGCTGGGCGCGGTGCCGTTCATCTGGCTGGCCGGGCCGCGGATGTGGGTGCTCTACGTGCTCACGGCCCTGGTCACCGCGCTCAAGACCTTCTTCGACGTGGCGTACGTGACGGCCGTGGCCAACCTGGTCTCCACGGAGCAGCTCGCCGCGGCCAACGCACGCCTGATGGGCACCTTCGCGATCGGCACGCTCTGCGGGCCGGCGCTGGCCGGCCTCCTCACCGCATGGGTGGGCGGGGACTGGGCGCTGGGCGTGGACGGGGCGACCTTCCTGGTCTCCGCGGTCAGCCTGTGCCGGGTGACCTTCGGGCGGCGGGAGCCTGCGGGCGCAGGCGGGCCGGCGGCGCAGGAGGGCTCCCGGGGCGGCGGCGTCGGCCGGCTGCGGGAGATGTTCATGGTCGGCTTCCGCTTCCTGTGGGCGCACCCGCTGCTGCGCCCGCTGACCGTCCTGCTGACCCTGCTGACGTTCGTGACCATGGGCGCCACCGACCTGCTGCTGTACCGGATCACGGTTGACCTGGGCCGGGACGCGACGGTCGCCGGCTCGGTCGTCGCCGTCAGCGGGATCGGTGTCGTCGCCGCGGCCGCCGCGGCCACACGGCTGCGCCGGAGGTTCGGGTTCGGCGTCTGCTGGCTGGGCGCGGTCGTGCTGATCGGCCTCGCGGTCGCCGGGATCGGCCTCAGCCGCAGCATCGCGGTGACGGCCGTGCTGGCCGCCGTGTTCATGTTCGGGACGACCCTCGGCGGGGTCTGCTCCATGACGATGCGCCAGGAGGTCACCCCCGACCCGCTGCTCGGGCGCGTCACCTCCGCCTTCTGGACGGTGCACAACGCCTCGGGCCCGGTGGGCGCGGCCGTCCTGACGGTGCTGGCCGCGCGGTGGGGCGTGCCCGCGGTTAGTGTGGCCGGCGGGGTGTTCTGCCTGCTGATCGTGGCCGCGGGGCTGCTGACCCCGCTGCGGCGCCGGCACGCCCCGGGCGGCCGGGCCGCCGCCGGGCGGACGGCGGTGGCGGGATCTGCCGCCGCCGGGCCCGGCGGCCCGGACGGGCCGGGCGGCTCCGGGCCGGTCAGCCGACCGAAGCGGCCTCGACGCCGGTGAGGCGTTCGGCGGCGGCCCACAGCCGGGCGCACGCCTCCCGGTCCAGGGCCCGGCGGGCGAACCGGGCGGTGGTGGTGCGCCCGGTGAGCTCGAACAGGCCGTCGGGGCCGTAGTACCCGCCGGGGGCGGCGTCCGCGCTCGTGGCCGCGTACAGCAGCGGTTCCGCGCCGGTGCCGACCTCCTGCTTGGGCAGGAAGTCCACCGCGCTGGTCAGGCGGTGCAGCCGCGAGGGCCGGCCGGTGGCCAGGCTCGCGCCCGCGGTCTGGAGGTTGGTGCGGGTGTACCCCGGGTGGGCGGCTGTGCTGCGCAGCGACCAGCCGCGCTCGGCCGCCAGGGCGCTCAGGTGGCGGGCCATCATCAGGTCGGCCAGCTTGGACTGGGCGTAGCTGAGCATGGGCTGGTAACGGCGCCGCTCCCACTGCAGGTCGGCGAAGTCGATCCGGCCGAAGTGGGCCATGATGCTGCTCATGGTCGCCACCCGCGGCGCGGGGGCGGCGAGCAGCGCGGGCAGCAGCCGGACGGTCAGGGCGAGCGGGCCGAGGAAGTTGCTGCCGAACTGCAGCTCGAAGCCGTCGGCGGTGGTCATCCGGCGCGGCGGGGCCATCACGCCGGCGTTGTTGACCAGCAGGTCCAGCGGGACGGAGTCGGCGAGCAGCCCGTCGGCGAACGCGGCGACCGAGGCCAGGTCGGCCAGGTCGACGCGCCGCACCTCCAGCTGCGCCTGCGGGTGCCGGGCGAGGATCTCCGCGCGGGCCTGCTCGCCTTTGGCGGGCGTACGGACGGCCAGCACGACCCGGGCGCCCGCCTCGGCGAGCCGGCGCGCGGCCTCCTTGCCCGTGCCGCTGTTGGCGCCGGTGACGACGGCGAGCTTTCCGGACTGGTCGGGAACGGCGTACATGGCGTGCTCCTCGGCGGAGAAATAAGAGACCGGCGGTCTGCTGATGCCTCCGAACGTAGCAGACCGCTGGTCTCATAACAACAGACCGCAGGTCTGTAGGCTGGCGGGGTGACCCTGCCTGTGAAGTTCCAGCGTGCCCGCAACGAGGAGCAGCGCGCCGTCCGGCGCCAGGCGATCCTGGACACGGCGGCCGCGATGCTGGCGGAGATGCCCGTGGCGCAGGTGAGCCTGAACGAGCTCGCCCGACGGGTGGGCCTCGCCAAGTCCAATGTGCTGCGCTACTTCGAGTCGCGCGAGGAGATCCTGCTCGAACTGCTCGACGCCGCCTCCCGCGAACTCGTCGGCCGGCTCGACGCGGCCCTCGCCGAGGCCCTGGAGGGCGCCCCCGCCGAGGAGCGGCCCGACCGGATCGCCGCCTGCGTGACGCAGTGCCTGGAGGAACGGCCCGTCCTGTGCGACCTGATCAGCGCCCAGGCCGCCGTGCTGGAGCGCAACGTCTCCCCCGAGGTGGCCGCGCGGTACAAGCGGGGCGTGATCGCCAACACGACCGCGCTGGCCGGCAGCCTGGCTGCGCACCTGCCCGAGCTGGGGGAGGAGGACGCCTTCCGCTTCGTGGCGGGCGCCGTGATGGTCACCGGGTCCGTGTGGACCCATGCGCACCCCTCGCCGGCCATGCTCGCCGCGTACGAGGCGGACCCGGCGCTGGCCGTCCTGCGCCTGGAATTCGGCGCGACCCTGCGCGAGACGCTGGAGGTCCTGCTCGCGGGCCTGCTGGCCCGGGCGGCCCGTCGCGCGTAGCGGCATTCCGAGGGCCCGCACCCCGTGCGGAGTGCGGGCCCGGCCGATGGGCTGCGCTACCGGTCAGAACCGGTCGGGGCGCCCGCCCGGGAAGCGCTGCGGCGACGACGGCACCAGCTCCGCGCGCCGCTCCTGGCCGCCCGGGACCGTACGGCAGGTCACGTCCGCGGCGGGCAGCCGGCCCGAGGCCAGGTAGTCGTTGACCGGGGCATTGGCGCAGGACGCGCCGTCGAAGAGGTACACGCCGTGGCCCTCGCCGCCCATGGCCAGCACCATCCGCGAGCCCTTGAGCGCGCGGTGCAGGCCCTGACCGCTCGTCAGCGGGGTCTGGGAGTCCCACTCGTTCTGCACGGTGAGCACGTCCGCCCGCGTCTTCATCTGCGTCACGGGCTCCACGGGCCGCTGCCAGTAGGCGCACGGCTTGATGTTGGACGCGAAGTCCCCGTACAGCGGGTACCTGGCCTTGTCCCGGGCCGCCTCCCGGGCGTACTGCTCGGGGTAGCGCGGCCATTCCACGTCACCGCAGATCACGGACAGGAACACCGCCGTCCCGTTGTCCGTCGCCGGCTCGGCCGCGGGCTTCAGGAGCCGGCGCTGCTCCGCGGAGAGCGGGGCGCCGGGCTTGCCGTCGGACGCGTCCTTCAGCGCCTTGACGACCGGGGCTGCCTGGGCCGGGTAGAAGAACAGCGCCCGCGCGGTGCGGATCATGTCGCCCGTGAGCTTCTGTCCCTCGAACTCGATCGGGTCCCGGTCCGCGCGTGCCACCAGGTCCCAGAACGTCTTCGACACCGCGGCCGGGGTGTCGCCCAGCCCGAACTCGGCGCTGCGCTCGGCCGTCCACTGCGTCCACCGCGTGAACGCGGGCTCCGCCTCGCTCGCCCACACCTGGAGCATGCCCCGCCAGGCGCGCTGCGGGTCGACACCGCTGTCCAGCACGAAGCGGTCGGTGCGGGAGGGGAACATCTGGGAGTAGACGGCCCCCAGGTACGTCCCGTACGAGTAGCCCACGTAACTGATCTTCTTCTCGCCCAGCGCGGCGCGGATCGCGTCCATGTCGCGCGCCGTGTTGCGGGTGGTGATGAACGGCAGCACCTGGCCGGACTTCTCGCGGCACTTCTCGGCGACCGTGCGCGCCCACTCCACGTCCGCCGCGAACGTCTCCTCCCTGTACGGGCGGTCGATGTTCTGCTCGGTGTCGTTCAGGCCGCAGGTGATCGGGCTGCTGGAGCCGACGCCGCGCGGGTCGAAGCCGATCAGGTCGTACTGGTCGCGCACGTCCTTGGGCATCAACTCGTTGAACATCAGCGGGAGATCGAGGCCCGAGCCGCCCGGCCCGCCCGGGTTGAACAGCATCGCACCGTGCCGCTTGGCCGGGTTCTCGCTCTTGATCCGGGATATGGCGAGGTCGATCGTGCGCCCCTGGGGCCGGCGGTAGTCGAGCGGCACCTTCAGGGTCGCGCACTCGTACGCGGCCGGCTGCTCCGGGCTGCAGCGGTGCCACTGCGGCTTCCCGGGGGCGTACTCGGCGGTCTGCGACGCGGCGGACGTCTGCGCGGCGGACGCCGGTGGGGCGGACAGTACGGGGAGGGCGGTGGCGAGGAGGCCGGCGGCGGCGAACGCCGGCGCGAGGCGGGTGAGGTTCACGAAGAGCCGTGTCCTTTCCGTGAAGTGGGTTGCCTCACCACCTTGTTGTAGGCACCGGCCCGGGCGAATCATCCCGGAGGTCGGCCCGTATGCTCCTCGCGAACGAGCTCATATCCGGACAACTGGCCGACACGCCACGCGGACGGCGGCGCCGCTCAGCCGATGCGCTCGATCGCGACGATCGCCGCGTCGTCGTCGAGGCTGCCGCCGGGGGAGTGGGCGAGCAGGTCCCGGCACAGATGGCGCAGCAGCGCCTCCGGGCCGTCGCCCGGCCAGTCGGCGGCGCGCTCCTGCAGCGGGTAGAAGACGCCGGCCGCGTCACGGGCCTCGATCACGCCGTCCGTGTACAGCAGGATCATGTCGCCCGGCTCGAAGGGGAACGACTGCGCGGCGAAATCCGAGCCCGCGAGGTCCGACAGGCCCAGCGGCGGCCCCGGCCGGTCCACCTCCAGCGGGACGGCCCGGCCGCCGCGCAGCAGCAGCGGCGGCGGGTGGCCGCAGCTGATCAGGCGCACGGTCCTCTCCGCGTCGGGGATGTCGAGCACCGCGGCCGTGGTGAACGCCTCGCCGGGCGAGCCGTCCCGGTCCCCGCCGGGACCCGCATCGGAGTCGGGGTCCGTGACGACCGCGCCCTCCAGATGGTCGACCAGGGCCGGCAGGTCCACGTCGTGGTGGGCGGCGGCCCGGAAGGCACCCAGCACCAGGGCCGCGTCCCCGACCGCCTCCAGGCCCTTGCCCCGCACGTCTCCGATGATCAGCCGGGTGCCCCGGGCGGTGCGGGTGGCGGCGTACAGATCGCCGCCGATCTGCGCCTCGCCCTCGGCGGCCAGGTACACCGCGGCCAGCCGCAGCGGACCCATCCGGTCGCGCAGGGGCCGCAGGACCACCTGTTGT
>NZ_JBEYXK010000170.1:0-8868 GCF_040645035.1 Streptomyces sp. NPDC046876
CCTATCCCCCTGGGGTCGGGGGGGGCGGGGCGGGGCGGCGCCCGGTGCCCGGCGGAGCCGGGTTTCTTGGGGCGCCGCCCCCCAAACCCCGCGCCTCAAACGCCGGCGAGGCTGGAGTGGTCGGCCCCGGCTTCGAAGGGGAAGCGGAGGAAGGCCTGCTGCCCGCGGGGCCGGTTTCTTGGGGCGCGGCCCCGATCCTGCGCCTCAAACGCCGGCGGGGCTGGAGTGGTCGGCCCCGGCTTCGAAGGGGAAGCGGAGTAAGGCGGGGTGCCGGCGGGGCCGGTTTCTTGGGGCGCGGCCCCGATCCTGCGCCTCGAACGCCGGCGAGGCTGGAGTGGTCGGCCCCCGGTTTCGAAGGGGAAGCGGGGGAAGGCCTGCTGCCCGCGGGGCCGGTTTTCTTGGGGCTCCGCCCCACGCTGCGCCGACGGGGCTGAAGTGTGGGCGGCTCGGCCCCCGTGCCGCGCGGCGCAGAGGCCGAGGCGGGGTCCGGGGCGGAGCCCCGGGGAACGGGGGAAGGGCGGGGAGGGGCACCGCTCCGCGCAGCGGCGCGGCACCGCGCCGGGCAAGGGCGGCTCCCGGCGGCAGCCACCCGGGGCGAGTCCTCCCGCAGAGGCGGAGGCCCCGGCGGCGGTCGCCCGGGGCGGGTCCTCGGGGCGCGGCGGGCGCCAGTCGTGGCAGCCTTGGGCGTGGCCCGACCCGACCGGCCACTCCTCCCGTACCACCCTGGACTGCGATGCCCACTCCCGCCGAATCCGGACGCTCGACCCGCCGCCCCCTCGGCCGCGGCCCGGGCGCCTCGGCAGCCGCCCCCGCAGCCCCTGACACGCCCGCTGAGCGCCGTAGGACCGCCGAGGCGCCCCCAGAGCCCCAGGCGCCCCACACACCCACCCAGGCACCGCCTGAGCCCCCGGCGGCCGTACAGCCGGAGCCGCAGCCGGAGGGCCCCACCGGGACCCGCACCCCGGCCGACGGCCCCGGAGCCGCAACCGCCGTCGCCGGCCGGCGCGAGGGGTCGGCGCAGCCCGCCGCCGGGGCCCCCGCGCCGCAGGGCGGTCCGGCGGAGGAGGCCGCCGCGGCGCCGGCCGGAGGCCGGGAGGGCCGCCCCGCGGAGGAGCGCGCCGGCGCGACCCCCGGCCCGGCCGACGGGCCGGCACCCGCCCCGCCGAGCAACGGCGGGCCTCCCGGCAGCGGGAGCGCACAGGCGGCCGAGCCCGCCGCCGACGGGCGGTTCACCCTGCGGCTGGCCAACTTCGAAGGCCCCTTCGACCTCCTGCTCCAGCTGATCTCCCGCCACAAGCTCGACGTCACCGAGGTCGCCCTCTCGAAGGTCACCGACGAGTTCATGGCCCACATCCGCGCGATGGGCCCGGACTGGGACCTCGACCAGACCACCGAGTTCCTCGTCGTCGCCGCCACCCTCCTCGACCTCAAGGCCGCCCGGCTGCTGCCGGCCGCCGAGGTCGAGGACGAGGCCGACCTCGCCCTGCTCGAGGCCCGCGACCTGCTCTTCGCGCGCCTGCTCCAGTACCGTGCGTACAAGCAGATCGCCGCGATCTTCGAGCAGCGGTCCGAGGACGAGGGCCGCCGCCACCCCCGTACCGTCGGCCTCGAGGACCACCACGCCGACCTGCTCCCCGACGTGGTGATCAGCATCGGCCCCGACGGGTTCGCCCGCCTCGCCGCGAAGGCGATGCAGCCCAAGGCCAAGCCCCAGGTCTACGTGGACCACATCCACGCCCCGCTGGTCAGCGTGCGCGAGCAGGCGGCCGTGGTCGTCGCCCTCCTCAAGGCGCGCGGCGAGGCGACCTTCCAGGAGCTCACCGAGGACACGGACGACACCCTCACCGTCGTCGCCCGCTTCCTCGCACTCCTGGAGCTCTACCGCGAGAAGGCGGTGGTGCTGGAGCAGGAGGAGGCGCTGCGGACGCTCACCGTCCGCTGGAGCGGCGGGGACGGCGACGGCATGCCGGTCGTCACCGACGAGTTCGACCGGATCGTGGAGGTCAAGGAATGAGCAGCGGTACCACCGAGCCCGAGGCATCGTTGAAGCCGGCCCTCGAAGCCGTCCTCATGGTCGTGGACGAGCCCGCGACCGAGGCCCACCTCGCGAAGGTCCTCGACCGGACCCCGCGCGAGGTCGCCGACGCCCTGCGCGAGCTGGCCGACGAGTACACCGTCCAGGGGCGCGGTTTCGAGCTGCGGCTCGTCGCCGGCGGCTGGCGCTTCTACACCCGGCCCGCGTACGCGTCGGCGGTCGAGCGCTTCGTCCTGGACGGCCAGCAGGCCCGCCTCACCCAGGCGGCGCTGGAGACCCTCGCGGTCGTCGCGTACCGCCAGCCGGTGAGCCGCTCCCGCGTCTCGGCGGTGCGCGGAGTGAACTGCGACGGGGTCATGCGCACCCTCCTGCAGCGGGGTCTGGTGGCCGAGGCGGGCACGGAACCCGAAACAGGTGCGATCCTGTACAGGACGACGAACTACTTTCTGGAGCGGATGGGCCTGCGTGGCCTGGACGAGCTCCCGGAGCTCGCGCCCTTCCTCCCCGAGGCGGACGCGATCGAAGCCGAGACGCAGGAAGGTGTTCCGTCGTTCGATCCGGACGCACCGGACACCGAAGAAGACGACAAGACGACGGAACTTTGATGCGAAGCAGCGGCAACGGCAACGGCGGCAACCGGAACACGGGCGGCGGCGGCAGCCGCAAGGGCGGAGACGGACGCGGACGCGGCAACTACCGCGGCGCCGGCAACGCGCGCGACGACCGGGCGGGCGGCGCGCCGCAGCGTCCGCGTCGCCCGCGCCCCGAGGAGCGCCTCTACGACGTCGGCCCCGAGGGCGAGCGCACCCGCGGCGCCCGCGGCGCCGACGCCCGGGGCGGAGCCAAGGGCGGCCCGAAGAAGTCCGGTCAGGGCGCCGGCGGCCGCCGGGGCGGCCAGGGGCAGGGCCCGGGCACGGGCCGGGGCCAGGGCACGGGCCGGGGCCAGGGCCAGGGCCCGCGCGGCGGCTACGGCGCGCCCTCCCGCTCGCGTGAGCTCGACGCCCGGATCGAGGAGCGCGTACGGGACCGGTACGCGGACAAGCCGGTGATCCGGACCCCGAAGACCTTCCCGGGCGCCGAGCAGGAGGGCGAGCGGCTGCAGAAGGTCCTCGCCCGGGCCGGCATGGGCTCGCGGCGCGCGTGCGAGGAGCTGATCGAGCAGGCCCGCGTCGAGGTCAACGGCGAGATCGTCACCGAGCAGGGCAAGCGCGTCCAGCCGAAGGACGAGATCAAGGTCGACGGCCTGACGGTCGCGACCCAGTCGTACCTGTTCTTCGCGCTGAACAAGCCGGCCGGCGTCGTCTCCACCATGGAGGACCCGGACGGCCGCCAGTGCCTCGGCGACTACGTCACCAACCGCGAGACCCGCCTGTTCCACGTGGGCCGGCTCGACACCGAGACCGAGGGCATCATCCTCCTCACCAACCACGGTGAGCTGGCCCACCGCCTCACACACCCCAAGTACGGCGTGCAGAAGACCTACGTCGCCGCGATCACCGGCTCGCTGCCCCGCGACATCGGCAAGCGCCTCAAGGACGGCATCGAGCTGGAGGACGGCTGGGCGCGCGCGGACAACTTCCGCGTCGTCGACCAGGTCGGCAAGAACTACCTGGTCGAGGTGACGCTCCACGAGGGCCGCAAGCACATCGTCCGCCGCATGCTGGCGGAGGCCGGCTTCCCGGTCGACAAGCTCGTGCGGACCTCCTTCGGCCCGATCGAGCTGGGCGACCAGAAGTCCGGCTGGCTGCGCCGCCTGACGAACACCGAGGTCGGCATGCTGATGCGCGAGGTCGGCCTGTAGGCCTGCGCACCACACGCACCACACCCTGCACGGAAAGCCCGTACCGCCCCTGGCGGTACGGGCTTTCGCGTACCCGGGATGGGACGGGATGGGACGGGAGGGGACGGGGCCTTGTCCGGACCCGCCCCCGTGTTTATAGTCAGAATGACTATTAAAGGAGGGGGCGCGTCATGAGCTGGACCATGAGCTGGACCGAGGTCCTCGGGTTCGCCACCGGAGCCCTGTGCGTCTGGCTCGTAGCCCGGCAGCACATCGCCAACTGGCCGATCGGCATCGCCAACAACGTCTTCTTCATCGTGCTGTTCACCCAGTCCGGCCTGTACGCCGACGCCGGGCTCCAGATCGTCTTCATCGCCCTCGCCGCGTACGGCTGGTGGTCCTGGACCCACGGGGGTGGACCAGGAACCGCCGGGGCCCTGCCGGTGCGGCGCACCACCCGCACCGAATGGGCCGCGCTGGCCGCGGCGGGGGCGGTGGGGACGCTCGCGCTCACGCTCCTGCTGGACCGGGCCACCGACTCGACGGTCCCGTTCTGGGACGCGCTGACCACCGCGCTCTCGCTCACGGCCACGTACGGCCAGTGCCGCAAGCTCGTCGAGTCCTGGTGGCTGTGGATCGCCGCGGACCTCGTCTACATCCCGCTCTACGCCTACAAGGGCCTGTACCTGACCTCCGTCCTGTACGCCGGCTTCCTCGCGCTGTGCGTGGTCGGGCTGCTCGGCTGGCGGCGTACGCTCCCGGCGCGCGGCGCCCGTACGGCAGGGACCTCGGAGGCCGCCGTATGAGCGGCACGGGCAGGCGGTACGGACACGGGCTGGTCCTCGGCAAGTTCTACCCGCCGCACGCCGGCCACCACCACCTGGTCCGCACCGCGCAGGCGCAGTGCGAGCGCCTGACGGTGCTGGTGTGCGCGGCCTCCGTCGAGTCGGTGCCGCTCGCCGACCGCGTCGTCTGGATGCGCGAGGCGCACCCGGGGGCCGAGGTCGTCGGGGCGGTGGACGACATTCCGGTCGACCTGCACGACCCGGCGGTCTGGGAGGCCCACATGGCCGTCTTCCGCGGCGCTGTTCCGGAGCCGGTGGACGCCGTCTTCACCTCGGAGGAGTACGGGACCGAGCTCGCCCGGCGGTTCGGGGCCGAGGCGGTCTGCGTGGACCCGGCCCGGACCCGCTTCCCCGTGTCCGGGACGGCGGTACGGGCGGACCCGGCCGGCTGCTGGGAGTACCTGGGCCCGGCCGTACGGGCCGCCCTGGCCCGGCGGGTCGTCGTACTCGGCGCCGAGTCCACCGGCACGACGACGCTCTCGCAGGCCCTCGCCGAGCACTACCGGGCGCGCGGCGGGGTATGGGCCGCGACGGGCTGGGTCGCCGAATACGGGCGCACGTACAGCGAGGAGAAGCTGGCGGCCGCCCGCGCGGCCGACCCGGCGGCCACGTGGGAGGACGTCTCCTTCACCTCGGAGGAGTTCCCGCTGATCGCACGGAGGCAGGACGAGGAGGAAGAACGCGCGGCGCGCACCGGCTCACCCGTCCTCTTCTGCGACACGGACTCCTTCGCGACCGGCATCTGGCACGAGCGGTACGTCGGCGGCCGCAACGCGGAGGTCGAGCGGATCGCCGCCCTGCGGCCCCGCGACCTCTACCTCCTGACCGACCACGGGGACGTCCCCTTCGAGGACGACGGCCTGCGCGACGGGCCGCACCTGCGGCCCTGGATGACGGAGCGCTTCCGCGAGGAACTCCACCGGACCGGGAGGCGTTTCCTCGTCGTGCGCGGGGACCGCGAGACGCGGCTGAAGACGGCGGTCGCGGCCGTGGACGAACTGCTCGACCGCGGTTGGCACTTCACGGACCCCCTGCCGGAGAACCGGTGAAGGGCTACGACCGGACCGCGTTCGAGCCCTTCGCGGTGACGGTCGACCTGGCGGTCTTCACGGTCCGCGGCGGGACGCTGCACGTGCTGCTGATCCGGCGCGCGCAGGACCCGTACGCCGGAGCCTGGGCGCTCCCCGGCGGCTTCCTGCTGCCCCGCGAGTCCGCGGAGACGGCCGCCCGACGCGAACTGGCCGAGGAGACCGGCCTGCCGGAGCCGGTCGTCGCCGGACTCCACCTCGAGCAGCTGCGCACGTACAGCGAGCCGGACCGCGATCCGCGGATGCGGGTGGTGTCGGTGGCCTTCACCGCTCTGGTCCCGGACATGCCGGAGCCGGCGGCGCAGGGCGGCGGCGACGCGGACCGCGCCCGCTGGGTGCCGGTGGGCGACGTCCCCGGCCTGGCCTTCGACCACGCGGTGATCCTGGCCGACGCCCGCTCGCGGGTCGGCGCGAAGCTGGAGTACACCTGCCTGGCCACGGCCTTCTGCCCGCCCGAATTCACCCTCGGCGAGCTCCAGTCCGTCTACGAGACGGTCTGGGACACCGCCCTGGACCGCCCCAACTTCCGCCGCAAGGTCCTCGCGACCCCCGGCTTCGTCGAGGCCGTACCCGGAGCCGCCCGCCTGACCGGCGGCCGCGGCAAACCGGCTGCCCTCTACCGGGCGGGCCCGGCGACCGCCCTGCACCCGCCCCTGCTCCGCCCCACGGAAGGAACCACGACGGCATGACGACGACGGCGACGAAGCGCCCGGCAACGGGGGCCCTGCTGGGCCTGGCCCTCGGCGACGCCCTGGGCTTCCCGACGGAGTTCAACGACGTCCCGTCGATCCTGGCGAAGACGGGCCCGTGGCGGCAGATGAGCCTCCCGCGCCCCGCGATCGTCACGGACGACACCCAGATGACCCTGGCCCTGGCCCGCGGCATCCGCACGGCGGCGGAGGCCGGCCCCGTGGACCCCGACCGCCTCACCGGCCCCGTCCGCTCGGAATTCGTGGACTGGTACCACTCCCCGGAGAACAACAGGGCTCCCGGCCGCACCTGCATGGTGGCGTGCAGCCTGCTGAACGACCCCTCCCGGGACTGGCGGGACGCCAGCCAGACCGGCTCGAAGGGCTGCGGCGCGAACATGCGGGTGGCCCCGGTCGGCCTGGTCCCCGGCTGGACGGACGAGGAGCGGGCCGGCGCGGCGCAGCTCCAGTCGGCCCTGACCCACGGCCACCCCACCGCCCTCGCGGCCTCGGACCTGACGGCGCGGGCCGTGTACCTCCTGGCCCAGGGCACGGAGGTGACGGGCCTGGTCGGCCGCCTGCGCTCGTACGCCCTGGACAACCGCACCCGCTACCACGAGCGCTGGCTCGGCGACCTCTGGATGCGCACGGCCTCGGACGCCACCCCGGAATCCTTCATCGCCCGCGGCTGGGACGAATGCCTGGACGCCCTGAACCGTCTGGCAGCAGCCCTGAAGCACCCCTCCCCGGAAACGGACCCCTGCCTCACCACCGGGGACGGCTGGATCGCGGAAGAAGCCCTGGCGACAGCTCTGCAGTGCTTCCTCCTCTTCCCGGAGGACCCGGTTACGGCCCTGCGCCGCGCCGCCTGCACGGCAGGCGACTCGGACTCCATAGCCTGCCTGGCGGGCGCCTTCGCCGGCGCCCACCTGGGCGCCGCAGCCTGGCCCGAAGACTGGACCATCCGCATCGAATACCGCGAAGACCTCCTGACTTTCGCCACCCTCTGGGACGCCTGACCTCAGCCGTCCGCCATCGCCCACTGCGCCGCCGAAGTGCGGCGGGTGCGGGTGAGGAAGGATTCGATTCGGGGGTGGTTCGGGGATTCGGGGAGGGGGGAGGTGTTCAGGGCGGCCTCTGCCTCCTCGGTCAGACGGGTCATCCAGGCGTCCACCTCCCGCCACGGGAGTTCGCCGCGCTTCACCTCCAGCAGGCGGTCGCGGTACGGGGTGGCGTCGATCTCCAGGCGGCCCGTGCGCAGCAGGTCGCGGCAGGACAGCAGCAGGCGCAGCAGGTGCATGGCGTGCTTCCAGCGCGGGGCGCCGTGGATGCGGACGTCGGCCAGGAGTTTGGCGTGCTGGGACTTCGCGTAGCGGGTGAAGGTGGTGTGGGCCCGGCGGGAGAGGAACGCCTCCCGGAGGGAGAGGAGCTCCTCGCCCACCGGGGTCAGGCGCTCCACGAGGGGGGAGTGCAGGCACTCCAGGATGTTCGGGTTGGCGCGCAGGGCGAGTTCGCAGAAGCGCTCCAGCTCCCAGGAGAACTCCTCCTCGCGGGGGCCGTCCACGTGGGTCGGGGGCTTCTCGAAGCGCCAGAACAGCGGGGTCGGGGCGAGGTAGACACCGCGCCGGTCGGTGTCGCTCGTCTCCGTCGCCAGACCGAACGCCCGGGAGCCCATCACGCACGCGTAGATCGTGTGGTCGCGTACCAAGGCGTGGGACGGGGAGTGCGGAGCGAGGGGCGTCGGTTCGGTCATTTGCGGAGCTTAGGCGCCTTGCGGCGTGTCCTGCGACGGGATTTGCGGTCCGGCTAGGCCAGGGTGATCTCGCCCTCCGGGGTGACCGTGATCTTCTGCTCCGCCAGCGGTTTGGTGGCCGGGCCGTGGGCGACCGCGCCGTCCGTCATCTGGAACCTGCTGCCGTGGCACGGGCAGTCGATCGTGCCGTTCTCCACCTTGTTGACCAGGCAGCCCTGGTGCGTGCACACCGCCGTGAAGCAGCGGTAGGAGCCGGCCGTCGGCTGGGTCACGACCAGCTTCTCCTCCTTCAGGACCGTGCCGCCGCCCACCGGCACCGCCGAGGCCTTCACCAGCGCCTTGCCCGTGCCGGCACCCGACGGCGAGGCGGTCGTCTGCGGGCTCGAGGCGGCGCCGGGCTCGCTCTTCGGCTGCTCGGGCTCCTTCTTGCCGTTGTCGCCGCACGCGGTGAGCGTGCCGCCGGCCAGGGCTGCGACGGCTCCCGCCGCCAGGACCGTGCGTCGGGGGGTGCGCGTGGGGTCGCTCATGGGCTGCTCCTCGTTCGGTGCCGGGATGGCGAGGAGCATCCTGGCGCGGGGGGGGGGCCCGCGTGGGCCCGCCCCGCCCCCCCGTGCGGGGGGCGCGGGCCGCCGGGGGGGCGGGGGCCGGGGGGGCCGGGGGCGGCGCGGCGGCCACACG